>JBJXEZ010000095.1:0-4206 GCA_046153695.1 Saprospiraceae bacterium | reverse complement strand
ACCTTCTAATTAAAAAGGGGCAAGCTGATAAAAAATTTTGTGCATCCTACCTTGATTTTGATTGCACATTTCGAGACGGAATTTGTGGAATTAGCAGTGAAATAGAAGCAGAAGAACTTAAGATTTTGACAGCGTGGCTGAATTCTCATTTATCTAGCTACCTCATGTTTTTAACGAATGGCAATTGGGGTATTGAAAGAGAGCAATTCATTCCAACTGAAATTTTTGACTTACCAGCTCTTTCCTTTTCCCTTCCATCAGGAGCAAAAGAGAGAATAGTCAGATATGTGGATGAAATCATCGCCATTCGAAAAAATGAATTCTTCAACGTCGAATCGCAAATAACAGTTCTGGAAGAAAAAATCGAATCTGCTTTTTGGGAATCTCTCAACCTTTCCGAAACCGATAAAATTCTCATAGAAGACCTACTGAACTACCAACTTGATGCTTTTCAGTCAGGCCAAAAATCAAATGCATATAAACCTTGCCTGTTGATTGAGAGCCGAGCCTATGCCCAGTACTTGTGCAGGACACTCAATGAATTTTTGAAATATACACCAGAAATATCTGTTTGGGCCTCGGTATTTGACATTGAAAAACGGACCCCGTTGAATGTAATCATTCTGCATTTGAACCAAGAACAAAAAGCAGGTACTATCCAGGAGCTTCAAGGCGATGAAATCAATCAGGTTTTAAGGGAGTTGGAGCAATACACTTACCGGGAACACTCTGAAAGTATCTACTATCGCAAGTTTTTCCGGTATTACAACGATGACGTTGTTTATCTCGTCAAGCCAAACGAAAAACGCTTCTGGACTCGCTCAATGGGATTGAACGATGCAGATGAAATTATCCTCGAAATACTAACTGTTGAACATGAGCAGGAAAGTTAATGATGCTTTCGTACAAGGCGTGAAGCTCAGCTTTATCATGCTATGTTTGGAGGCCTTGCAACGAGGTTACAATAAAATGGTGTCGGATAGGCAATATGATGTGAATTGGAAAGAAGACAAGCTTACCGCTCATCTCGTTGAAAAAATTGGACAGACTGGTTTTTTGCGCTCCAATCAAATCTCAGTCAATCATCAACCACCTATCTATAGTGAAGGTGTGATTTACGGAGATGATGACCCTCTGGAATCACCAAAGGTAGATTTCAAGTTTACCAAGTGGTATCGAAAAGATGAAACGGATTTTTATGCCGAGGCTAAAAATCTTTCTCAAGATGATTGGGTGAAAACAGACGGCTCAAAGGTCAGCTCTTCCAAATATAGAGGCAGGTACATTGACACCGGTATAGAAAACCTTGTCTCGGAAAGGTATCCAGAAGGTTGTTTGGTTGGCTATATCGTGCAAGGTACTGAGGCACAGGTTATTTCCGCTATCAACAAGCTAATCCAAACTCGTAGCCTTTTACCAAGGGTGGGTCTGATTCAAAAAGACGAAGCAGTTTCATTTGCTATTTGTTATTTCTCATCACATGCCTTGGAAGACCGGCAATTCATTATTAGACACCTTTTCATGCAATTTTAGGGTAAAATAATTTCCATGTTTCCTTGCAAATTTATGCTACAAAGAGCCATATTTGCAACATGAACCCCCGCACCCCAACCCGCAAACCGCAGAAGCGCCCACCCGCCGTCCCGCCCACCTACCGCGACCTCAAATCCCTCCGCCGCCAAACCAACCTCTACCACCCCTTCGATTTCAGAGACTACCTCCAAACCCGGCTCCAACGGCTAAAACCCGAAACAATAAAAGCCATTGCCAAATACCACCGCATGAAACGCCCGGTGGCCGATCCGGAAATGGTCGCCCTGTGGCTGGCCGAAACCATTTTTGAAAAAACCGCCTGGCCATGAACCCCATTCCCTTCCTGCCCGGCAAAAAAACGGTCATCTACCTGCCCAACGGCGAGCAGCACCAGGGGCAATTTGCCGTCGTGGGCTTGGCCGACATCAAAGCCAGCCACGACGAGCAGACCTTTGCCGATACGCCGGGCTACCCACACAACACCGCAGGCGGCAACGTCAACGACCGCAACTACGCGGGCGACGTGGGCGCCCAGGCCCTGGTGGACGAATACGCTCGCAACCTGGAGCCGGGCCTGCTCGTCAGCACCGGCCGCACCCCCGAGGGCACACCTATTATAAATAAGGAGGGTTTCGTGCTTAGTGGGAACAACCGGACTATGTCCACCAAACTGGCCCGCACGAAATACCCGGCCCGCTACCAGGCCTACCGGGATTTCCTGCAAGAAGAACTTTCGACGTTTGGCATCGCGGAAAAGGATTTTGCCGACCGCACCGTTTTTGCCGGCCCGGAGGGACAGATTGAAGCGCCGTTTTTGGTCCGCATCGACTACGACATTCCGGCGCTTACCACCGAGGAATTATCCAAATACAACCAGGCCAGCACCAAATCCGAGCGGCCGGTGGACAAAACCGTCAAACTGTCGAACATCCTGCGCGAAAACACGGCCTGTGGCAAACAAATCCCCAAACTGTTCGAGGACGACGACACCATGAGCGAGTTTTACGCCGACGCCAACGCGCAGAAACAACTGCTCGACATGCTGCTCTCCTGCAACCTGCTCACCCGCCAACAGGTGCCGGAATACTATACCGACGGGCACTTTACCGAGGCCGGAAAGTATTTCGTGGAAATGACCCTGGCCGCCATCGTGCTGCGCCCGCCCGCCTTGCAGGCCGCCGAAACCGACGGTGTGGCCAGCCTGCGCAAGGCCATCGTCAATGCCCTGCCCGTCCTTATGGACAATATCGCCCTCCCGGCACCCGGCACCCGGCTGATCGACGCGATCAACGCCGCCGTGGTGTTCCAGCAAAAAATGAAGGCATCCAAACTGTCCTTCGCGGATTTTATCGGCCAGCAAAACCTGCTGGACACCGAACCGCACTCCCGCGAAATGCTGGCACTGAACCGCCTGATGAATACCGGGCAGCGGGCGTTCAAATCCGCCATCGCCCGGTACAATGAAACCCTAAAGGCCAACCAGGGCGAGTCTTTGTTTGGTGAGGAGCACAAAGTAAGTCCGGCAGAAGCCTTCGAGCGGATCATTGTTGAGGCTCTGGATACCGGGGAGCAAAAGGTGATCGGGCAGTACCTCAAACAGGTGGAAAGTCCAAGCGCTCCTGTTGAAATAGACTCCACCGAAAACATCGAAGCTTACACGAGCGGCGTTCAACAGGCTTTCCGGGAAGGCAAAAAACTGACCATCACCGGGCTGCGCAAAATCGCCGCTGCCGCCGGCATAGACACCGGCAACGAAAAATACCTCTGGGAACTAACCGAACTCTGCTGGGTAAACTGGTACCGAAAACTGGTGGACGCCCACATTTTCGAGGAGGACAAAACCGGCGCTTTTGAAGCCGTCGTCGATTTTTACCGGCGCGTTCAACCCACCTACACCGGCCTCGACAGCCATAAAAAGGTGTTCCAGCAATACAGCACCAGCGCGCCGATTGCCTGGCTGGCCGGTTGGTTTACCTACGAGCGCGACACGAAAAGCGTGTTCGAACCTTCTGCCGGTAATGGCCTGCTGACCATCTTCTACCCGGAGGAAATGACAGTAGTCAACGAAATTGATCCGGTGCGATATGCCCACCTGAAAACCCAACCTTTCCGGGCGGTACACCGCTTAGATGCCTCGGTGCCGTTTCCGGAGCGGTTCCACTGCGCCTTCGATGCGGTGCTCACCAACCCGCCGTTTGGTCGCCTGGCCGAGGTCAACCGCGATTTCGGGTATCCGTTCAAGGCGCTCGATCATGTCATGGTCGCCCACGCGCTGGCGTGTATGCGCGATACCGGCCGCGCCGCCATCATCATTGGTGGGCACACAGAAATCAACGCCGGCGGACAAATCGCCGGCCACCGGCAGTTTTTCAACTGGCTGTACCGACATTACCGGGTAGCGGCTATGCTGAACATCGACGCCGCCAAACTGTACCACAAACAAGGCACCGACTTCCCTCTGCGCATGATCCTGGTCGCCGGACGCAAAGCCGAACCCTTTGGCGCCGCGCCGACGATCAAAGAATACCCGCAATTAATCCAGGTGACCGACTCTTTCGAAGCCTTGTTCGAACTGGTTCGGGCAGCCCGGGAGTCCGCCAACCTGCGTGAAGAAACCCTGACCCAAAAACTGGAACGGGAACTCCAAAAAGTAAAAATCGAATCCGTATGATA
>JBJXEZ010000082.1:0-5808 GCA_046153695.1 Saprospiraceae bacterium | reverse complement strand
GCATTGACGAAAAGCCCGTGACCCGCGAACGCAAAAAACGCGGCATCCGGCGGGTGTACAAGATGGTGGACACCTGTGCCGCCGAGTTCGAGAGCACGACGAATTATTTCTACTCGACTTTTGAGGGCACGGAAACGTCGGCAGGGTTTGAAACCCTGCCGACGTTAAAAACCAAAAACGAAAGCATCGTCACCGACAAG
Source organism: Saprospiraceae bacterium (assembly GCA_046153695.1). Classification (GTDB taxonomy): domain Bacteria; phylum Bacteroidota; class Bacteroidia; order Chitinophagales; family Saprospiraceae; genus M3007. The sequence continues at coordinate 5,608 of JBJXEZ010000082.1, read as the reverse complement.
AAAAAAATCGTGGTGCTCGGCTCTGGCCCCAACCGCATCGGCCAGGGCATCGAGTTCGATTACTGCTGCGTCCACGGTGTTTTGGCTGCCAAAGAGGTCGGCTTCGAAACGATCATGGTAAACTGCAACCCCGAAACCGTCAGCACCGATTTCGACATTGCCGACAAACTCTACTTCGAGCCCGTATACTGGGAGCACCTCGAAGAAATACTCGAACACGAAAAGCCCGACGGGGTGATCGTGCAACTCGGCGGCCAAACGGCGCTCAAACTGGCTGAAGACCTGCACAAAAACGGCTGGAACATCATCGGCACCTCCTACAACGACATGGACATCGCCGAAGACAGGGGCCGATTCTCTGACCTTCTGAAGGAACTCGATATCCCCTACCCCGAGTACGGCGCTGCCAGCGACGTGGACGCAGCACTGGAAATCGCCAAAAGAATCCCCTATCCATTGCTCGTACGGCCCAGTTATGTGCTTGGCGGCCAGCGCATGAAAATTGTGATCAACGACAACGAACTGGAGCGCCAGGTACTCACCATTTTTAAACACATGCCCGACAACCGCGTGCTCATTGACCAGTTCCTCGAACGCGCCAAGGAGGCCGAAATAGACGCTATTTTCGATGGCGACGAGCTGCACGTCATGGGTATCATGGAGCATATTGAGCCAGCGGGCATCCACTCCGGCGACTCTTCCGCCGTGCTCCCGCACTACTCACTCGGCCCCATCGTGATCCAGAACATGGTGGAATACGCGGAAAAAATCGCCCGGGCGCTCAACATCCGCGGCCTTATCAATATCCAGTTTGCGATAAAGAACGATGAAGTGTACGTCATCGAGGCCAATCCGCGTGCCTCGCGCACCACGCCGTTCATCGCCAAGGCATACGGCGTTCCTTACTTGAACATTGCTACCAAGGTGATGCTCGGCACGCACAAACTGAAAGACTTTGAGATCACTCAAAAACTGGAAGGGTATGCTATCAAAATCCCGGTGTTCAGTTTTGACAAATTCCAGAACGTGGACAAGCGCCTCGGCCCTGAAATGAAAAGCACTGGCGAAGCGATTTACTTCATCAAGGATTTGAAAGACCCGTATTTCCGGGAGTTGGAAAGGAACCGCTCGATGTACCTCTACAATTGATTTACCATGAATATTCTGAAAATTGTCACCATCCTCAACTGGATAATTATAGCAGTAATCGCCATCATTGCGGTAGCCGAGTTTCTATCCCCCAACAGAGGCGGAGGCGATGCAGCCACTCGGGGGTTAGGGCAGTTGCCTATAATTGTACTGGTCATATTGCTGGTGCTCAACCTGCTGCCGTTCAACTTCACAAAATACCTGTCCCTTGTGCTCGTAGTCGGGTCGGTCTTGTATTTTCGATTCTGGCCGGCATGGACCGAAATGCAGCGCAAGAAAGACGAGGAGGCTCGCTACGAACTCGAAAGGGCCAAACCCATTTTTGAAGACCAACAGCGGGATCAGATCGCACGGGTCATCCGTGATGGCGACCTGGAAAAACTGAAAGAATTACTGAAAACACCTGTCGAAAGGCTCAATGAAGGGGGCCAATTGCTCGATTATGCCATAGATTGGTCTGCCGGTGCCAATCACCGGCAAGCGGAAAAGTACGAATGCGTTCGGCTGCTTTTTGAAGCCGGAGCAGCATTGGACAGTACAATAGGAACACGCGTTACATCGCACATGTCCGCTGCGGGCACCGGCGATGAGAAGTTGCTGCGTTTTCTGTTGGAAAAAGGTGCCGACCCGAATGCGTACAACGACAATTTGGGGTACCCCATTCTTAATGAGGCTATCTGTTCCTATCAGGAGCCGGAAGCAACGGTGCGGACCTTGCTCGAATTTGGAGCCGACCCCAATGCCACTGCGGTGTTTGATCATGAAGAAGGGCCCGTTTCGATGTTATGGAGGGCTGCGAAAATGGAGCGTTGGGGTGTTTGCTTAGTATTGCTGGAAAAAGGAGCCGATCCCGAGTTTAAAACTTCTGATGGCAGAACATTCCGTGCATTGGTATTGGACTCAGATCGGGAATATCCTGCTGAGGGCCCGTTTAGACAGCAGGATTATGATCGGTTGAAAGAGATACTGGGGCAATCAGCTAAGCCAAAGCGTGGCGCAGTGCCGAAATGATAAGCAGGGGCAAAGCCATTTATTCCATCCAGGACTTGAAAGACTCGTATTTCAGGGAGATAGAAAGAAACCGGAGTAGGTAATTGTACCAGATTTATATCGAATTCAAAAAATCATACAACGTTTCGTCGGCCTTCAGGTCCAGTTTCTTGCGAAGACGCGAGCGGCTTATGTAAAAACTGGAGGGCTGGATATGCAAAATTTCGGCTATTTCTTTGGAGTCTACCCCTATTTTCAGGTAAGCACATAACCTCAGGTCGTGTTCCGACAGGCCGGGGAAGCGGGCTTTCAACTTTTTGAAAAATTCCTGGTGCAGTTCATCGATTTGCATTTCAAAGGTTTGATCCTCTGCTTTTATGTAGGCTTCCAGCAACCGCTCCATTTCTTTCCATTTTATCTTGAAAAGTGCTGGATTTTCCTGCGCCGTTACGCACTTCTCTTTCAGGGAAAGCAGCAGCCTGTTTTTCTTTTCGTTCTCCCTGGCTTGTTTTGCCAATTCAATCGTTTTGCTGCGCATATTTTTTTTCAACGCATCGTACTCCAACTGCAACCGCTCTTGTTCCAGGAGCAAAATTTCTCGTTTGTGCGCTTCCGCTTGCTGCCGCAACGCGCTTTGTTCCTGAGATAAAAACTTTTCCTTTTGCTTTTCCAGGGATATTTTTTTCCAAAAGTAAATGGCGTACGTCAGCATGCCTCCTAAAAGCAGATAGGCACAAGCGGCTGGCCAGCTACGATACCAGGGTACTGCCACCCGAACGGAAAGGAAATGAGCAGCGGTAATATCGTCCCCTACCTTTGCCCGTACCCCGACACTGTGAAGGCCGCCTTTCAAATCAATGAGTTTGATCGAATTACTGGAAGACCATTCGCTCCATTTGCCCGGTTCATCCAAACTGAATTGATACAACACCTCGTCCTGATTCGGGACAGCGTAGTCGATCCTCAGGTTGTTCATCTTGTACGATACCTCCATCCCAGGATGAATCAGCATACTGCACTCATTATTGAACGCTTCCATTTCCCGAAGAACTACAACAGCGGTTTTTTCAGGCGGGTAGTCGTCAGGTTTCTTGTGCCGAAGTAAAAACCCCCTGTTAGAGGGGCAGAAATCGTAATCAGTATGCAAGGGGCGCAGCCGATAAGTACCGGGAAGCAGGGCCTCTATTTCTAAAGGTATCCTTCCAGGAGTTTCTGTTCCAACAAATTTGCGCTCATCGGGGCGAAAGATGTAGGAATATTGGTCCGTCACTACATGCATTCCATCTTCATCTTTCAGCAGAAGAGGGTTATCACCCTGGAAAGTAGCTTCTGGAAATATCAACCTGTCCTTGGGGTAAAATTGAGCATCCAATACGGCCCGGATGATTCCGAAATTGGGGATATTGACCCACAGGTTACGCTCGCTCTCAAGAACTATCTGGTTGCAGGAGCCAGCAATCAGGTCTATTTTTTTCAAGAAAGCCCACGTTGAACCCGATTTTTCAAAGATGGAAATACCGTTGTAGTTCCCCGTCAAGACATGGTCGTTGTACGGTAGAACTGTCCAGACGCCCTCTTGCGTGCCCAATTTTTCTACCATGTTTGCATGCACGATGAACAGTCCTTTGTCATGCCCCATGAAAAGCGTGCCGTTGATATCTTCCAAAGACCACACCTGCCCTTCTGTTCCGGGTAGGAGTTGAAAACCGAAAAACTCCAGGTTGTTGTCTAAGGCTTCCCAGCGAGAGCGGTATAAGCCCTGATTGGTGCCGAGGTAAAATGTGCCATTTTTCAATAACGCAGCGTGGCCGGCACCAAAATCGCCGCGGTAATCGGAGCAAGTAGTGAATCTGCTTTTCAAACTTAGCGCAGACACACCGTAGTCCATTCCCAGCCACAGTTTCCCTGCCGGTGTATAATGTAAAGCAAGTACGGTGTTGCTGGGCAACCCTTTGTATCTGTTGATCTGGTGAATGATTCTGCCCTGCTTATCGGCGATATACAGGCCTTTTAGCACCGTACCGAAGGCCAGGTACGTGTTGCCGATAGGCTCGAACCGGAACACTTTGGCCGTTATCAGGGCTTGAGACAGTTCGTTGTCCAATCTGCCCAATTTTCCGGATGCGTAGCGATACAACCCCGAATCTCTCGTGACGATGACAAGTCCGGTAGTGTCCTGATAGACACCCGCAATACGGAGTGCTGCCTTGTCAGGGTATTCAAAAACCTTGTTGAGTGAAAAGCCATCGAAAACATACAGGCCGAGTTTTTCGTCAGCCAGGTATATGGCACCATTCAGGAAAAAACTGTTTGCGAACCTGTGGGGGGCCGGCGTTTTGATAATCTGCCGGGACTTATACACATAGATGTTCTGGGAGGAGACGAAAACAACACCGTCCTTGATCTGGTGAATTTCCCAGAACTCTTCATTGACCTCCTGAATGACCTCCTGAAACGGATATAGGGATTTGTATTCGAAGCCCTGGTACTTGTTTTTTTTCCAAACGCCAAAATCCAAATCGGAGCCGGAGTAAATAAGCGAGTCGTTCGCCACCAGCAAGGAGCGGGTAACTCCTTTGCTGCCTTTGAAACCAATCCAGGTCTTGCCATCATATTCCAGCAACCCCTTGTCGGCTGCCATATAAACAATGCCGTTCGGGGCTGAACGGATAGCCCATGTTTTGCCTTTGTTGTGGTATTGCGCGGGCATAAAGTTCTGAATCAAGGGAACTCCTTTTTCAGGCAATACTTGAGCAGAAGCCACGGGCACCCCGCATAAAAGCAGGGGAAAACACCAAAATAATTTCTGCAACAGAACGGGCATATCCCAAAGGAGCAGATGATGAAGACAGGACTCTCGACAAAACGACTAACCAGGTTAACTACTTGGTGTACTTCCTGCAGCACCTGGAGAAAATACCGGGTGCTGCAGGAAAGTAACCAATTTGAGCGTGTTTGAAATTTAGTCGCCGGGCTGCAAGCAACTGAATTTTAAACACACGCTTAGTCCACAATGAGTTTTTTAGCCTGAACGGAACCGTCGGGAAGACGGATTTTAACAACATATACCCCAGCCTGGTTCATTCCAGTCGTAGGGATGACTGGTGTATTTTGAACCATTGAGACCAATTGCCCGGTTAGGTCAAATACCTCGACCTGCGCCGCTACGATGTCCAACAGAACCTGCTCGCCGATTCGTACCGGGTTGGGGAACATCGAAACTCGGCTCCGGCCCGAATACGGGTCGTTGGTGCTGACCCCTGTGTTGTTGAAGAAGTACACATTGTCCACAAAAATCGTACTTGCGCCAGAAGGCTGGCCCACGAGAATATACTGTGCAATGTGTTCGCGCGTCGTCAGTCCAACGAACTGGCTGAGCGGAATGTCCAGGCTTACCCATTGCCCCTGAGCGGGTGCATTGAAGTTGACCTGATGCTCCGTGTCGTCGCCGCCGCCGAAGGCTCCGTTA
>JBJXEZ010000386.1:0-2641 GCA_046153695.1 Saprospiraceae bacterium | reverse complement strand
CCAGTGATGCAGCAGTTCTTGGGCAACGCTGAGCGAAGCAATAGCAAGTAAGTACCCCCCACGCTTTTAGTTGGATGACAAGGAAGAACGGCCCTATCCCCCGCCCTGCCCTCCGGTGATCGGCTCGAGGTACTCTGTGTCGTCATCCGGTTCTTGTGCGGTTGGCAGGGCGCTACTACCGCCAAACGCTTCGTCAATGGCAGCTGTGATGGTTTTCTTTCGCGCTTCGCTGCGCTCAAACTCAGCCTTGACTGCCTTTTTTCCGCGCTTCATTTCATACTTGTCTACCGTGCCAACAATGGTATAAAACACGTTGAACAGGCCGTTATTGGCTGGCAAAGGCTCCAAATCGGGGTCGTGGCGCTTGATCTTGTTAACCAGGAGTTGGCCAGCGTTCACCTTTATCTTGTAGTCAATGTTGTTGTCAAAACTGTGCGTACCCGACAAGGTCATGTTCAGGGCATTGCTCTGAATAAACATGGCCGGCAGGTACATCTTGCCCCGACTGATCTCGATGCCGTTTTGCAACTTGGTAAACTTCACCCGCTGCAGGTCTTCAATGTGGGCGAAGGACGAAAAAGACTCCAGCATTTTCAAGCCGATTAGCTCGCCATTGGTGACCTGCACATCGGCGTATGCGCGGAGCTTGTCCCGCAAGAAGGTGTTATGCTCATCCCAAAAGGCATATGCAACGATCCGGCCAGAGAGGCGGCCGCGCAGGTTTTGGTCGGTCACGACTTCTTGGCCGAAGTTGTTGCACTGCTCCATGCAGGTTTTCAGGTCAACGTCTTCGGCGATAATGCGCAATTGCATGGTCGGCGTAAGCGCAAAATATGCCTTGCCGTCCAGGCTGACGCGCCCTTGCATGGCTTGCACATTTCCTTTTAGCGCCAACTCGTTGTGGTCGAAGGCAAGTTGCCCGGAGAAATTTCTGCCCCGCAGATTTTCGTACTCGATATTGTCAAAATTAGCCTCGAAAGTGCCCAAAAGGCGCTCCATCAGGCGCTGGCGGTTTATGTTGGCGGCGGTACGCAACGAGTCGAGGACGGGCTGATCGCCGGAAGCGTCTGCTTCTTGCACAGCGAAAATGGAAAGAAACTCCGTGGCATCAAACAGGCCAGCGTGCAGGTTGCCGCTGAACTCCAGCAGGGCATCGGCCGTGTTGAGCGAATCGGCAAAAAGCACCGGCAAAAGGTTGCGGGCATTGGCCGTGAGCAGGAAGTCGCTGTTTCCGATACGGGCCGACAGGCCGTCGAGCGCCAGCGTATTTCCGTTCAGCGTCAGGCTCCCGCTTTGGAATGCAACAGGCACGTTGTTGTAAATGACGGAAGCGTTCTCGAACCGGATTTCACCAGCAGCTTGCACGTTCGGGATTCGGCCCATGCTGGTCATGTCGGCGTAGCGACCCTGCACGCTCAGGTTGCTGATTTGCACGAGGCCATCGCCGCCAGTCACGGCTGCATTGTCGAGCAGGCCGTATGTAGCGTTCAGTGGCAGACTACCGCTGAACTGGAAGTCCACAGATGGGTCGTCGAGATCGCTGACCCGGAGGTTGAAGGCGAGCGGCTGCCCCCCGAAGTCCCCCCGAAATTCGGCGATCTCAAAAACACTCTTGCCGTTGGGCGGGGCACTGTACACGGCCCGGAAAGACACGTTTTCCAGCGGGCTTTGCAGCTTTTCAGAGCGTACCGAGCCATTGCGCAGGGCCACCTCAACGCCTACGGTGGGGGTTTGGGTTTTGCTGGCACGCCCCCGTATAAAGGCGGAAAAGGTGTAGGCCCCACTGCTTTGGAAATCCTGAAAATATGAATGGTAAGGGTCGGGCAACAAGTCAGCCACGAGCGAGACATCGCCCTCTTTGCCCGCCAGTTTTAGGTTAAGGTCGGCGTAGTCGGGTTTATTGACGGCGATGCCCTCCACGGTGAAGGCGTTGCCTCCCACGTTCAGTTCAACGTTTTGGAAATCGAACAGGCCCTTTGCCATATCCACAGCGATGACGGCGTTGTAGCGCACGATTTTGCCGAGCAGGTATCGGTTTTGGTCCACTTGCAGGCGTGCCACGGTGAGGTCAGCCTGTGCGGACAAGTCGAACCGGTCTGCGACAAAATCGCCCGCAAAACCGGCGCTATGCAGGTTGACCTCGGCAGCCTGTCGGGTTTTAGCATTTCTGTATGAGACAAGCAGGTTCCCCAGTTCAGCATTTTCGAGGGCGATGTTCAGGTCGCTGTTGGCGCTGTCCTTTTTTTTGAAAATATCGTAGTTGGCTCTTCCGCGTTCATTGACGGACACCGCTATGCCGCCGCCGCTGATGCGCAGGTTTTTGATCTCGATGCGGTCGCTAAACAGGCTGGTTATTTTGAACCGAAACGCGACTTCTCGGGCGGTGAGCAAGTTTTTGCCGAAGGCATCCTTCAGGCGCACGTCGGCGAGGTTGACGGAAGCGTTTGGAAACCCACTGAGCAGGGACAAGCCCGCATCGCCCACAACGAGTTCCGTGCGCAGTCCGTTGCGCACCTCGTCAAGCACCCGTTGGGTGATCTGTTTGTTGAAAAAAGCGGCTACCAGTACCAAAGCCAGCACGAGCAAACCCAGTACCAAAGCGGTTACGAACAGGATGCGAAACCAGCGGGGGCGGCGTGGT
>JBJXEZ010000051.1:0-13169 GCA_046153695.1 Saprospiraceae bacterium | reverse complement strand
ATCCATGGTAAAACTCCTCAAACAACTCGACTCCGAAGCAGATCTGCCCGCCAAAAGAGCGGAGTTGGCTGCCTTATTGGTACCTGCAAACGTCACTTGCTCCGGCTACCCAACAGCCCTCAACATGGACACCACTTTCGACTCTACGTATGAGATAATAGGTCTTGCCAAGTCCCAAAATCTGAAAATCACAATAAAGCGAACCAACAAAGCCGGAAAGGAACTCGAATGGGTCAGAACCTACAAAACTCCCGCACGAGGGAAATGGCTGACTTCCTACAGCTTCAACTTCATCACGCAGGCCTTCGGCAAAGAGCGACTTTTTTTTACCCAAAATGTCGGCATGGATTCCTTTCAAATAACCTGCGAAACCAACCGGAAATGGGTGGGCTTTGTGCCCGGCATCACGTTCACCTGGCTATCTGCCGCAGGTTTCAAACGGGACTTGGGGGTTGGTGTATCCGGCGGCATTGGATTTGATTTGGAAAAACCGGTGGTGTTTGCCGGGGTGTCGTTTATTTACAATCAAAACCTCAGTCTTACACTCGGTGTCGCTGCGCATCAGGTGAAAGACTTGAACGGGAAGTATTCGGAAGGGGACATCATTCGGGAGAACCTGAGCCCCGACCAGTTGATGATCGAACCATACCGGGTCAATCCGTTCGTTTCTCTTTCGTTTCGGTTTGACAAGAATCCTTTTGCCTTAGGTAAACCTGCAGGAGAGTAGGGGCATGCGGTGCAAAAAAAATGCCCGGCTGCGACTTTTCGCAACCGGGGTTCTCGCCTATGAAGCATAAGACATCTGCAGGGTATCAAGCGGCGCTCGCAACACATCAGCCATCGAACGTGCGCGACAATTTCGCGACTGTTCAGGCCAGTGAGCGCCGGGCAAAAGCGGTTAGTTCGATCGGAGATAAACGCCGACAGGCCGCGAAGTATGCACACAGGCATACCGCAGCCAACTGAAAAACCTATTCGTTGAAGAAAAAATGGAGACGATGGGCAAGGGCATAACGAGCCCCAAAAGGAGAAGGACAGATCCGCTCATGGGATGAAGTGTTTGTTATGTAATCGGTATAAAGCAGAACTACTGGATTAAAAAAAAATTTCAATGCAAATGTAGGCTTGGCTAACAGTCTTTTGCAATAGGCCATGGGGGTTAATTCTAAAAGTGTCGGCCATTAATCAAATGCTCGTCAACCCGGCCCAGCGTTCGCCAAACTGTTCCCAGAACGCGAGCACCTTGCTTCGGGCTGGAAACTCCGAGTAAATTTCTCCCCCACGGATGCCCTTGAGCACATGTAGCGTCGCTTTTGACACCTCGTCGGGAAGGTCGTTGATCGGCAGCCAGCGAACGTCCTTGAATTTTTTAGGTTCGAGGGATGCTGGCTCTCCATGAAAACGGTCGGCACGGAAATATAACACCAGCAACGTTTCATCTTTTTTCAGTTTGTGCCTGTGCAGCACATGCACCAGGCGCAGCTCATCGGGCTCCACATGGATGCCAGCCTCTTCGCGGGCTTCACGGGTCAGTGCTTCGCGGGCAAACTCGTTTTCTTCTACATTGCCCCCGATGAGGGAAAACCGGCCACCGTTTTTCTTGGTCTGGCGCAGGAACAGCATATTGCCTTCCTCCTCAACGATGAGCCGCACGGCGAAAATGAGCATAGCTTGGAGCGGTGAAAAACGTCAATGGTTTGGTTACAAAACGGCGCAAGTTATCGCACGAGCGGGAAAGTACGAGTAAAGTTTTTGGCTATTGGTTATTGACTTCCGACCTAGAGCACACCCGTTGCGTTGGGTATCACGGTCGGAAGCCAATAGCCAACGGCTAACAGCCAATTCAGCCGCCCAGTGGTTTGGCGGAAACAAACTCAACTTTCCAGCCCGTACTTTCAGCCATGAAGCGCACGATCTCAAAAATTTTGTTCGACTGTTCCCGCGCCGTAGCCAGCAGGTGGCTCTGCTGAGCCGATTGCCGGATCAGTTCCTTGGCCTTGTTGTTTATGCGGTTGTAGTCCTCCGGCAAAAAATCGGAAAACACCCCCGTGGACACATCGTAGTAGTCCAGCGTATGGTCTATACTCAAAATTTGCGGCTCCGGCAGTGGTCCTATACGCAGCACACGGACAGAAGAGTCGGCCACCATTTTCAAGTTTCCGAGGTCGAACCCGGCCGACACCACAGCATTCACCCGTACGAGGGCCTTTTTGTCCCAAAACCAGGTGAAAAAACCGGAGTACTCGCTGTAGTTGTAAATCTCCGAAAATTCCCCCTCAACGGTAGTCAGTTTCACCACAGTTCGGATTTTTTCCAACAAAACCGTGGCGCTCTCCTGTGGCTTCGTTTCTTTGGGCGCGAAAAGTCGCACGGCCAACCAGCCGCCCAAAACGAATGTGACGACAAAGGCACTGATGACAAGTATGCGTTTCAGCATTTTTTCAAAATTTGAGCACAAAGAACACGAAAAAACAACAAACCAACCGTATGACTCGCCCTATCGCGACCATCTTTTTCCTCCTCTTCCTGCACCCGCTCTGTGCCCAGACGGATACCCTGCGCCTCCTGTTCGCAGGCGATATCATGGGCCACGCACCTCAGATCAAAAGCGCTGAGATTGCTCCGGGGAAGTACGACTACCGCCCCTGCTTCCGGTATATCAAACCCGTGCTGGAGCAAGCCGATATCGCTATCGGCAACCTGGAACTAACCCTGCCCGGAAAGGGGCCGTACACTGGATACCCCATGTTCCGCAGCCCGGATGCTCTGGCCGATGCCCTGCGTGACGCGGGCTTCGACATCCTTGTCACGGCCAACAACCACTCCAACGACAGCCGCGGCCCGGGCCTCGTCAGCACCCTCGAAACCGTACGCCAACGGGGCTTTCAGCAGACGGGCACCTTCAAAAACCAGAGCGATCGCAACCTGTTTTACCCGCTCATGGTGTATCGAAACGGGTTCAAACTGGCCCTGCTCAACTACACATACGATACCAACGGCGTACCTACACAGCCGCCCACGATCGTCAACCGGATTGACACCGCACTCATCGCAGCCGACCTGGCCGAGGCACGCGCCCGCAAACCGCATTTCGTGATTGTGGTTATGCACTGGGGGCTGGAGTACCAGTTGCAGGAAAATGTCGAGCAACGCAAACTAGCCCAATTCCTGATCCGAAACGGTGCTGACATGATTATCGGCGCGCATCCACATGTGGTGCAGCCCATTCGGACCGAAACTGCCACCATGCCCGACGGCTCACGCAAGTCCGCCGTGGTGGTTTATTCCCTCGGCAATTTCATTTCCAACCAACAAAAACCCGGTACCGATGGCGGCATCCTGTTCCAGGTAGACCTGCTGCACCGAAAGGGCGTGCCCGTTGCCGAGGTAGGGAACTACGGCTATATCCCTGTTGGGCGTTACATCCACAAAGATGCCAACGGCAAAGCCACGTTTTTTGTGCTGCCGACCGACCGACTGCCAACCGATCTGAAAATACCCGCTTCGGCGGAAAATAACATGCGGGCATTTGCAACTGGCGTGCGAAAACGATTATAGTGTTGGCCTACGTTGTACTTTTGCCCGCGCTCTAAGTAAAATACCATGGAAATCAGCACCACCAACAACATCACCGTCAGTGTAGAGGCGGAATACTTGCCCGAGCACTCCAATCCGCTGGCAGGCAAGTACATTTTCGGCTACCACATCACGATCGAGAACGGTGGCCCGCACACCGTGCAGCTCTTGCGCCGTCGCTGGCTTATCCAGGATGCTTGCGGCACCCTGCGCAGCGTGGAAGGTGAGGGCGTGGTAGGCCTTCAACCCGTGTTGGCCCCCGGTGCCGTACACCGCTATTCCTCCTTTTGCAACCTCGACACCGATATGGGCAAAATGGCCGGTGCCTACCTCCTTACCCGTACTGACGACGGCTCCCTCTTCGAAGCCAATGTGCCCGAATTTCAGATGGTGGCACCGTTCAAGCGGAACTGAGGCAGCTCCTTAAAGCCGGGTCTACTCACTCCTTCACCACCCTCCCCGCTCCTACGCCCCCGCTCTCGCTGCGCACGCGGTACACGTACACACCTGCGGGCAGGCGCTCCAGGTACCACGCTGGCGCAAAGTGTACAGGGCGGGAAATAGCGTAGCAAAAAGGTATTGTTAAGAAAAGTGTGCATACTATTCTGAACATACCCGATTCAAGAAAAGGCTATTATTACATTTGCCGAGAAAACAGTATGGCTACATGAAGGCCCCATATTGAAAAAAACTTGCTTTGAGCCGCCTCTCCCAATTCAAAAAATGATTCGTCTGCAGCACTCCTTTTCTACGCTCTTCCTCTGCATCCCCTTCCTCGCTTTCGGGCAAATATCCTTCAAAGACAGCCTCATTCGAGCAAACCCTGTGCCGCCCGGCTCGAATTACAAAATGGAGGAAAAGGTGAAGGCACATCGAGATTTCCTGGCCCGTTCGATCGCACGGCGTGAAGCCCAGAAGCAAATTTTTGGGTATATTTACCTCTTTTCAGACTATGTGTTGGCAGCCGATTACGGGGAGGCTACTCGTCAACTGTTGGAGGCTGATCGAGTGGTCAGTGCATCGGGCAATACTGTTTGGGCAGGAGAGATTCTTTCCCGCAAAGCAGTCATCTCCGTCCAACTCGAAAACATGGCCGAAGCCGCAGCTCAATTCAAACAAGCGGCTAATCTCTTCGAACAAGCAAAAGACACGCTGAGAATGGCCGAATGCCTGGAACAAACAGGAGCCACATACAGCCATTTAAGCAATTTTGATCAGGCACAAAAATATTACCGGATAGCGCTGCCTTTGTTGGAAAAATATGGCAACAAACGACAACTTCGGGTAGCGTTTGGCAATTTTGGAAATGTTTTGTTGTACCAAAACCGCCCCGCTGCAGCAATTCTTTATTTTGAAAAAGCCTTGAAAATTAATCGGAATCTGGGCGATCGGGAAAAGGAGGCACAGGACCTCAGTGATCTGGCGAATGCTTATGGCCACCTGAAAAAATTTGATAAAGCCATCGAATTATATCGGCAGGCAGTTCGCATTGCCGAGGAACAGAACCTTCCGGCAGTTTTGTATTTAACCTACGCGGACTTGGCGGAAACCTGCGAAGATATGGGCGATTATCAGAGCGCCTATTCCAATTTTAAAAAATACCATCAATTGCGGGACAGCATCGTCGGAGCGGAAACACAGGAAAAAATCGAGGGCATAAAAATTCTTTACGAAACCAAGGAGAAAGAACGCGCACTTCAAAAAAGTCGGGCAGAACTTGTTAAATCTAAGGAAGTGGTCAATTACCAAAACGTCATAATACTATTGGCCATCATCTGTTTAGCGCTTGCTGCAGCAATGGCACTGAAGTTTCTGAAAGACCGTGATAAGAATATATTGCTCCATGATGCCCAACAAAAGGTGCTCCAACAAGAATTGAAGTTGAAAGCGATGGAACAAGCCAAACTTGAGAGCCAACTCGTTTCAAACAAAAAAGACTTGACTGATTTTGCGTTCGACATTGCCCGTAAAAATGATTTCGCGGAATCATTGTTACTCAAAATAGAATCGCTTATCGCTCAGAAGGATGAATCCTCCCAAAAAGCGCTTCGCATGTTGCAAAATTTCATTCTCACACACAATCTGCTAAATCAAGAGAGGGCGGTATTCCAAGAAAAATTCCATGAAGTGGGTCATGATTTTTTCCAAAAACTAAATACCCGGTTCGGCGATTTAAGCCAGTCTGAAAAAGAAATATGCGGGTTTATCCGGCTCAATCTTTCCAATAAAGAAATTGCAGCCATGAAATCCATATCCCCTAATTCAGCCAAAATAGCCCGTTATCGTTTACGAAAACGCCTTGGATTGGATGCAGAGGAGGACATCGTAGCCTTTTTGAAAGGACTTTAGAGCATATAGGGGGGCTGCTGGCGGCAAAAACGGTTCTTTTTTCGCCAGCAGAATACCTCCTACATGCTCTAAACGCTGGAGTGCAATCTACTCCACCAGCACCACCCGCGTCGCCGCTACTCCGCTCGCCGAGCGCACGCTGACCGTGTAAACCCCCATCGCTGCACCGGCCTCGCGCAGGCTGACCACAAGTATCTGGTCCCGAACGAGCGGCACGTTGTTTTCCCAAACCAAACGCCCGAGATCACTATAGATCGAAACTGTGACCGCTTCATCCCTAAATTCGGACAAGTCAATCCACACTCGATCGGTAGTAGGGTTGGGTTGCAGGGTAACATTTTTGAGTTTTAAGGATTGGTTTTTGAGTTTGTCCTTCGCTCGGCTTTCCGTTTCCTGCGGCCCGTAACTGTTCCCCAACACAGTAATCACTTGCATTGTAGTAGCCGAGTTTCCGCACAAGTCGTCGGCTCGCCAGGTGCGGGTAACCGTGTAATCCGCCGCGCAACCGCTGCCCGTGGCTACGTTTCCAATGAAGGTGATATGCACGTAGCCGCCGCACGCGTCGGTAGCCGTCGGATTCACCAATGCCGGCAACGGATCGGTACACCCGATCGTCAGCGGCCCCGGCGTAGACGTAAACACCGGCACACCACCGTCCGACACCTGGATGGTCTGCGTGGCTGCCGTGCTGTTTCCGCACACGTCGGTGGCGCGCCAGGTGCGGCGTATCTGGTAACTGGCTGGGCAAGTGCCGCTCACGGTGGTTTGGCCGAGATAGATGACCGTGACCACTCCGGCGCAGCCGTCTGTGGCCGTGGCCGAGCCAACCGGCGGAATTGGAGCTGTGCAACCGATGGTGATATTAGACGGAAGGGCCGTGAACACGGGCTTGCCGTTATCCACCACCGTGATGCGCTGGGAAATGCTGCGCGTGTTGCCGCAGTTGTCGGCGGCCGTCCAACGGCGGGTAAGCGTGTAGGCGTTGGGGCAACTGCCCGGCGTGATGGTCTGGCCGTTGTAGGACATGGCTACCGCGGTATCGCAGTTGTCAGTTGCCGTGGGTGCGGCTACCGTCGGAATGGCGTTGCACTGCACGGTCACGTTCGATGGCGTGCTGGTGAAGTTGGGCAGTTGCGTGTCCGTCACCACGATGCGTTGGGTGGCGGCCTTGGTGTTGCCGCAGGCATCGGTGGCCGTCCATTTCCGGGTAAGGGTGTACTTGTCCGTGCACAGGACGTTGGACACCGTTTGGCCGTCGTAGGCGATGCTCACCGCGCCGCCGCAGCCGTCGCTGGCCGACGGGCTGCCCACGGCGGGGACGCTGTTGCACTGCACCGTCACGTTGATCGGCACGGAAGTAAACACGGGCATCACGTTGTCGAACACGGTGATGACCTGAGCGCAAGTGGCGGTCAAGCCGCCAGAATCTGTGGCCCGATAGGTGCGGGTGACGGTTTTGCGATTGGTGCAGGTTTGGTTGCTGGTCGCGTCGCCGTCGTGTGAAATGGTCGGCGTTCCACAATCGTCTGATGCGGTGGGCGCGGCCAGGTTGACAGGCGGTGCCTGACTGGAACAGGAGACGTTAACTGGGTCAGGACAGGTGATTGTAGGCGGCTCGTTGGCCGGTACCGTTACCGTATGCGTGTCCGTTCCCGTGCAACCATTACCGTCCGTGACGGTGACGGTGTACGTCGTGGTCGTGGTGATGTTCGTGAACATGGCCGTTTGGCCACTGCCGCCGCTGTTCGACCAAGCGTAGGTTGAGTAGCCCGCGCCGGCGTCGAGCGTGGCGCTGCCGCCGCTGCATACCGAGGCCGGGCCGGTAACAGTCGGGGTCAAGTTGCCGCTCACCGCCACCGTGTGCGTGTCCGTTCCTTGGCAACCATTACCGTCCGTGACGGTGACGGTGTACGTCGTGGTCGTGGTAATATTGGTGAACATGGCCGTCTGGCTGCTGCCGCCGCTGTTCGACCAGGCGTAGGTCGTGTAGCCCGCGCCCGCATCGAGCGTGGCATTTCCGCCGCTGCAAACTGAGGTGGGGCCGCTGATGGTCGGCGTGGGTAGCGGGTTGACCGTCACCGTATGTGTGTCCGTTCCCTGGCAACCATTACCGTCGGTGACGGTGACGGTGTACGTCGTGGTCGTGGTGATGTTGGTGAACATGGCAGTCTGGCCGCTGCCGCCGCTGTTCGACCAGGCGTAGGTTGAGTAGCCCGCGCCCGCATCGAGCGTGGCGCTGCCGCCGCTGCATACCGAGGCCGGGCCGGTAACAGTCGGGGTCAAGTTGCCGCTCACCGCCACCGTGTGCGTGTCTGTTCCTTGGCAACCATTACCGTCCGTGACGGTGACGGTGTACGTGGTTGTCGTGGTAATATTGGTGAACATAGCCGTTTGGCCGCTGCCACCGCTGTTCGACCAGGCGTAGGTTGAGTAGCCCGCGCCGGCGTCGAGCGTGGCGCTGCCGCCGCTGCAAACCGAGGCCGGGCCGCGGCTGGTCGGCGTGGGTAGCGGGTTGACCGTCACAGTGTGCGTGTCTGTTCCTTGGCAACCATTACCGTCCGTGACGGTGACGGTGTACGTCGTGGTCGTGGTAATATTGGTGAACATAGCCGTTTGGCCGCTGCCGCCGCTGTTCGACCAGGCGTAGGTCGTGTAGCCCGCGCCCGCATCGAGCGTGGCATTTCCGCCGCTGCAAACTGAGGTGGGGCCGCTGATGGTCGGCGTGGGCAACGGGTTGACCGTCACTGTTTTCATGGCCGAACCGGTACAACCATTCGCATCCGTTACCGTCACGGTATAGGTGGAGGAGGTCGTCAGGTTGAGGTATGTGGCCATTTGACCGGAACCGCCTCCATCCGACCAGGAATAACTGCTGTATCCTGCTCCTGCATCGAGCGAAGCGTTACCTCCACTGCATACGGAGGCGGGGCCTGTGATAATTTGACCGGGAAGGGTATTGGTGGCAAGGAACTGGCCAAATTGCGTAATGGCTGAAGCCGTGCCGAAGGTAATGCGCCCATTGGCCCCTCCGGTAGCACCGATAGAAGTGCTTGCCATATCCGTCCAGGGAAGCAGGTGTGCATTCGTTGTCCTACTTTTTAATTTATACGAGAGTGGGGAAATAGCATCCGTGGCCGGAACCAGGAAGTTGCCCAATCGCATCGAATCAAGTGCTGTGAAGGTTTGGTTCGTCCCATAATTGTCTATGATCCAGTAGTGATCGTCTGAGTGGTAAGCGCTGCATGGAGGCAAAGAGTCGGGTTCAAGGTTGATCCTGTTGACCACGACTTCGCCGTTGGGGTAAGTACCCGCCGCTGGGAAACCCAATACCACCTCTGCAGCTGTAAAAGTTTTGGGGCCGCCGGTAGTTACGGATTGTCGGGAGGATTTGCCCCCGCCAAATGGCCCGGTGGAAACCACCCTTGTGGCATTTCCCACCAACGCCGCATGGCGGGTCCCCACCTTGTCCATCGCATTTCCGGAAGGTTCGTTGAATTGATAATAGCTGACCAGGTTCGCTTGCCCCGTTGGATCCAAAGTCAAGTGCATCAGATCGCGAACTTCATCCTGAGTAAGGCTTTTGTTCCACACGGTAACCTCGTCAATTTGTCCTTTGAAATAACGGGTGCCTTGGTCAAACCCGATCTGAACCGGAGTATTAAATTCTTCTACCAGGTGAGTTGCCGTCCGAGTGGCTGCCACTCCGTTCATGTACACCTTCGCATTGTTAGCGGTGATCACCAGGGCTATGTGAGTCCAAACATTGTCGGGAATGGTAAATCCAGTATTAAAACCGTAAGAGCCAGCTGCATCGTTCCAGGTATACCGAAGCGCGTTGGCCGAGGTGATGCTCAGTCCCGAACTGGTAGTGCCTCCCCGGGCATAAACAAGGCCCGAAAAATCTACTTGTGCACCGTCTCGTTTCACCCATGCTGTCATGGAGACGGTATTGGAGTTCAGGTTCAGGCTGGCATTAGGCACGGCATAATCACCGCTGCCATCCAAAGAAAGCGCTTTCCCGGGGATGGTATCTGCTCCGCAGAGGTTTCCTCCAGCCAGGTTGTTGATCAAATTGTTGACGGTGCGGGTGGTCACACCGTTGTTATCCGTTACGGTAAGCGTGGCGGAGTAAAAACCGGGAGTTGAACCAAGCACCACGCGCGGGTTGCGGATATTGGGATTGCTGATATACTGCGGGGCAGGCGAGAGCGACCACTGGTAGGTAGCTGCACCATTGACCACGGAATAGCTTTCCAATTGGATCGTGTCGCGTGAGCAATTTGGTGTTGCATTGTCCACCATCGGCTGCACAAGTGTAGTGGTGGAAGTAGTGAAAAGATCAGCCTCCCAAATACCATTGCCCGTTCCAAGCCGGAGTTTTCCCCCCTTGTAGTAGGGTTTGGCAAACACTCCACCGAAATTGCCATACAGGTTCAAGGGCAAATCGGTGTTATATACGGTCCAATCGGTGGCAGGATTATCCCGGTACAAGACTTTGCTGCCGCTGCCGCTCAAAAAATATACGCCGCCATCGGTGCCGAGTTGGTGCAAAATATCCGTAGCGTTCATATTGTCCAGCGCTGTTGTCGTCCAGTTCACCCAGGTCGAACCGCCATCGGTGGATTTGAATACTTTTTGGCCATTTGGCCCCGTCCGGAAACACCACCAGAGCGTATTTTCATCCGTGCCGCTCATGGTGATTTTTGAAAACCTGCGCTGAGAAGCGGTAAGTGTTCCAGGGTTACTGCATTGCGTCCAGTTGGCGCCGCCGTCCGTTGTTTTCCAGAGTTGGCCGTCGTCAGGGCCAGTGACATTCACCGTAAAGTAGATCACATTGGGGTTGCTGCGCGACACCTCGACGTATCGGATTTCAGCGGTCGAGCTGCTGTGCGTGAACAGGCTGGTGAAGTTTAGGCCATTGTCTGTGGTTTTCCAGAATTGATTGCCGTTGCCCAAGTAATAAGTGTACATGTAGCGCGGGTCCCATTTTTGTTCGGCCCCTTCCATCGGGTAAAAATTTTCGTTTGGCCATTTGCTCACGGTAAATGATCCAACCGGCTGCGTGTTGGTCGTTGGCAAAATCCGCCCGCCAAGGTCGGAAAAATAGGTCATGGAAGGATTGCCTGGGTTCACATAACCCGTCGGGGCCTCGCCGCCACCCATACGCAGGAAGTCGCCGGCAGGATAGGTTTCCCGCCAGGCGGTATTGCCGTTGTGGTAACGTCCGCCGACCAAAACATCCTCGTTCCAACCGGCATCGAAGCCCCAGTGCTCTGATCCGCGCAGGTTGTTGATGCGCACGAAATAATTGAGGTCGATGGTTGGGTCTGTGTAAAAGTCTGTCGAAAGATTTACTCCGCCGTCGGTGACAATCCAGGTATCCGTACCATTGGCCCGCATCTCCTGAAAATCTGGGTGGGTATTAAACGGCCCGCAATAGCCGCCCAACAAACTGTACGTCACTCCTCCATCGGTGGATTTAAACGAAGTGGTAGTTCCCAAAATGATATGATCCGCATTGGTATGCGAAGCGGCGATGGAAAGGTCAAAAAAACCTTGCCCATTGGTCATACTCAGTGCGCCTGTGGTGCAGGGGCCAATCAGCCCGGTCTGACTGCTTGACGCGATGATCGTCCAGTTCTCACCGGCATCGTTGCTGCGCATCACACGCGGCCCACTACCAGTCAATAGCACGCAGTATATGCGGTCATTGTCCGCCGGCGTGACCGTCAGCCTTCCGCCCCCATCGGTCAGCCCGGTGATCCAGCCGGTGGACCGGATGGACCAAGTCTGACCGCCATCGGTGGATTTCCAGAATTCGCAGAGATCAAGCACGGTATTCTTGACCAGAACATAAACTACGGACGGATCGTTGGGCTTGAATGCAACGTCGTAGGATTTCATGTTCAGGACGTTCGTCCAAATATTGCCGACTGTCCGGCGTTGCAGGCTGGAGCCTGCCGCCAACACCACCTCCGGCTCGTCAGGCTTTATTTTGATGTCCTCGCAGTTAAAGTTGCTAATGTTCAGGGCCGTAGACCAAGTGGTGCCGCCATCCGCAGTTGACTGAATTCTGGCAGACAACTCGGAAACGTACACGGTGTCGGGATTGGTGGGATGGATCGCGATGGCACCGATGTTGTTGGTGAAGAAATTGGCCCCGACGGGGGTCCAGTTCAGGCCCTTATCGATCGTTTTATTCACCACACCGGATTCAGAGCCGCAATACAGGATGTTGGCGTTGCTGGGGGCCACATCCACGCAGTAGATATTGACCTGCCAGGGTGCGTGGGGCTGAGCCGCATTGTCATTCTGCCGCCAACGCGTGATCACCGGGCCTACGAAACTCCAGTTGGAGGAACTTGACTTTGCCGCCTGTTGCAGCTGCGGTTCAAGGTCTTTGTCCGTTTGGATGGTAAAATCTAGCGAACCGTCCGGTAGCAAATAGGGACTGACCCTGGCTCGCCACCGGGTATAATATTTGTAGTACTGCTTGTAATGTTCAAATTGCCTTCTCAGGTCGTCACCGGCAAGGTCACCGGCCTTGGCCATTTCCAATTTTAAGGAATCGAAGACGATGCTCCATGGCTCAAAGGCCGCGTCAAGGGCAAAGGCATTGACCTCCAAATCGTCGTGGTATAATGCCTTGGCCCATTCGGGCATGTCGGGGGTCACAGGAAGGCGGTTGGAGTTGTTTGGCTTTTGTGCGAAGGCAAATGCAGAAAGACCTGTCAACAGGAAGACAAGATAAATTTTCATGAGTACGAGAATAAAAATAAGGAGCGAAACAAAAAAGAGGGTGCAAGAAAAAGCAAACATTACATTTTTCGAGTAAACAGCAGGGCTACATGAAGGCTACACAGTAAACAACATTGGCGTTTTCATACGCTGTGAATCTGTTGTAAGCGAATTAATCCGGGTACAGGTTCGAAGGCCTCAACTTAGAGCGTTTTTCGAGACCGGTGTTGAGCACCTGCCGCTCCACAATTTTTTAATGTCTTCCAGACCATACTACTGGACATTTTTGCAAAAGGCATGCTTTTTTGGGGATAAGATGCTAAAAACGTATCGCAAGAAGTCAATCAATCGGAAGCACTTTTGGGTGAGGATAGCCAGACCTTCTCTAAAAATGGATACTTCCGGTGCTTCGCTTCCATCTTCGTAGTGCTGAGTGGGGATTCGTTTTCGTCGCCCCCATCCTTCGCGAATGGCCAGGATGTAAGCTGTGGTGACGATAGCCAGCA
>JBJXEZ010000032.1:0-5328 GCA_046153695.1 Saprospiraceae bacterium | reverse complement strand
CTTCCACTTTGTAGTCAACGGGATTGTTGTACACCAGAATAGGCAGGTCGGTGCTTTCGGCTACAGTGCGAAAGTAGTCGGTTGTTTCCCGGTCGGTAGGCCGGTAGAGTAGGGGTGGGAGCACCATCAGGCCGTCAGCGCCGCTGTCTTGTGCCCTGCGGGCAAATCGCATAGCGCTTCGCGTGGCACTTTCGGCTAAATTCAAGATCACCGGCACACGGCCTTTGGCCAAATCCTTTGCCGCTGCAAGCAGTTCGATTCGCTCGTCGTGGGTCAATGTGCTGGATTCGCCAAGCGATCCGCCGATAATGATCCCGTG
This sequence comes from Saprospiraceae bacterium, assembly GCA_046153695.1. GTDB lineage: Bacteria > Bacteroidota > Bacteroidia > Chitinophagales > Saprospiraceae > M3007. The sequence continues at coordinate 5,009 of JBJXEZ010000032.1, read as the reverse complement.
TACGCCAGCCTCAATCTGGGCACTCAGGTTGTGCAAAAATGCCGGAATATCAAGGTCGCCCGATTCAGTGAATTTTGTGGTGACAGCAGGATAGACTCCGTTCCAGGAAATGAACATGTTGTGGGCAGTTGGTGCGTTTTTCGGTGTTTGTTGGTGCAAAGGAAAAGTATTTTCAAGATTGGCAAGGCATCGATAATACCTTTGTTGGCATGATAAATTCTACAAGTTCGCCGATACCCGTCCTTGAGATTTGTGCAACCAACATCCAGTCGGCGGTAGCGGCCCAACAAGCCGGTGCCCACCGCATCGAACTGTGCAGTGCACTGGATTCCGGCGGACTTACGCCGTCTGCCGGACTAATCCGGGTCGTTCGAGGCCATCTGGACATCCCGGTGAACGTACTCATCCGTCCGCGCGAGGGCAATTTTTGCTACAATGATGCCGAATTGGCCATCATACTTGATGATATTGCTGTTTGTCGACAGGCGGGCGCCGATGGAATTGTAATCGGTGCCTTGGACGCAACCTGCCGATTGGACATACCAAAAATGCAGGCTATGTTGGCTGCGGCCAGGGGTATGGATGTCACTTTTCATCGGGCTTTCGACTTCGTGCCTGATCCGTTCGAGACCCTTGACGTGCTCATTGGCTTGGGCGTTTCGCGGGTACTCAGCTCCGGGCAGGCAGCCACAGCGCACGACGGACGGTTTTTATTGAAGAAAATGGTGGATCACGCTGCCGGGCGTATCAGTGTGATGCCGGGAGCGGGCCTCTCGGCCCAAAATATTCGGGCAGTCGCAGCAGCAACCGGAGCGAGTGAGTTTCACCTGTCGGCCAAAAAAAGGGGTGTCCAGACCGGAGCAGCCAACCAAATTCCTGGCTTGGAGTGGCAATACTGGGAAAGCGATTCAGAGCAAATCCGGGACGTGTTAAGGCAGTTGGCACATTAGAGCGTTTGATAAATTTAGTCGCCGGGCTGCAAGCGGCACTAAATTTATCAAACGCTCTTAGTGTCGGAAGTGTCGGAACCCAGTCATTACCATTGCCATGCCTCGTTGGTCGCAGGCGCTGATGCTGTCTTGGTCTTTCACTGAACCACCGGGTTGGATTACCGCAGTTATGCCTGCTTCGGAGGCTATTTCCACGCAGTCGGGGAAAGGGAAAAAAGCATCGGAGGCCATGACAGCCCCGGTCAGGTCGAAGCCAAAGGCGCGGGCTTTCGCAATGGCTTGGCGCAAGGCATCCACCCGCGACGGCTGGCCACAGCCCATTCCGATCAACTGGCGGTCTTTGACCAAGGCGATAGCATTGGATTTCAGGTGTTTCACACATTTTACAGCGAACAATAATTCGCCCAATTCTTGTGGGGTAGGCAGGCGTTTGGTCACCGGTTTGAGGTCGGATTCAGTTTCCGTTTTCAGGTCGGCATCCTGCTCCACCACACCGTTGAGCAGGCTGCGGAAGCTGCGGGGCTGCACGTCGAAGGATTTGATTTTTAGCAATATGCGCTGCTCTTTTTTCCGCAACAGGCTTAGTGCGTCCGGGTCGAAGTCTGGCGCGATGAGTACCTCGTAAAAAAGCCGGTTGATTTCTTCAGCAGTAGCGAGGTCAACCTTGGCATTGGTCACGAAAATACCACCGAAGGCTGAGGTAGAATCGCAGGCCAAAGCAGCTGTCCATGCATCCAGAAGCGTATCACGGCGGGCCACGCCGCAGGCGTTCGTATGTTTTAGTATGGCGAATGTGGGTCTGCCGAGGCGGAACTCGCGAATGAGCTGCACGGCCGCGTCGATGTCCACAAGGTTGTTGTAGGAAATAGCCTTGCCGCTGATTTTGTTAAACACACGGTCAAAATCTCCGAAAAAAACACCGGCCTGGTGTGGATTTTCGCCGTAGCGCAGGATATCGGAGCGGTGTATGGAATACTTAAAGGCGATGTCTGTGGTGCCTTCGTTGAACCAGTTAAAAATGGCGATATCGTAGTTGGAAGTCGCTTTGAACGCTCGACGCGCCAGTTCCCGGCGGTCGGCAAGCGTAGTCTCACCGTTCTGTGATTGGAGCAGGTTGAGGAAAAACGGGTACTCTTCCTTGTCGGCTACCACGGCCACATCGTTCCAGTTTTTTGCTGCAGCCCGGATCAATGAAACACCGCCGATGTCAATTTTTTCAATGATTTCTGCCGCGTCGTTGGTCGCGGCTACCGTGTCTTCAAACGGGTACAGGTCCACAATCACGCAGTCAATTTCGGGAATATTGTATTGTTCGAGTTGCTTCAGGTGATCGGGCTCCCGCCGAGCCAAAAGGCCGCCGAACACAGCAGGATGCAGGGTTTTTACCCGCCCGTCAAGGATACTGGGATAGCCCGTTAGGCTTTCGACAGCGGTAACCGGGATGTCGAATTTTTCGATAAAACTCTGCGTGCCGCCCGTACTATACAGCGTCACACCCAGATCGTGCAATTGACGGATGATGGGTTCCAGGCCGTCTTTGGAGTACACGGAAACAAGTGCGGAGCGGATTTTTCGATTCGCGGGCGTTGTGGTTTGCGTTTTTGTCATGGTTGAAAAATTGAGGCCGCGAAGGTACGAACATGCACCGCGTTTAACACGCCGGCATCAAACTCGATGTGTAGTTAAGTCGGTCGCGATAAACAAAAGCGTAAGAAAATACATCGTTTCGTTCCAGCCATTCGGCAAAGCCCATTCCATTGCCACGCAGGTTTTGTACAGAAATGCTGGAACGTAGCCCTTGAAAAAAACCATCGAATCGCTCCGGCAAGGGCAGCAACGGCCAACCGGCGATTCGGTGCAAAAGGCCCGGCAAATCGCGCAAACGCGGGTCATTCGGGTTGTCGAATTGGGCTTGAAAACCGTTTAGCCCAAGATTTTTGGAACGGTAATCGGATTGCGGCATCGAGCGGAACAGGGTGTTTTCGGAAAGCGGAAGCAAGATATTTTCTGACAAAACCTGCTCAAAATCGCGCGTTTGCAGATCGGGGAGCACCGTGAGAAAAGAGGGTAATGGCAGCCAGTTCCGAACCCAGTCTTCCACGTTTTCCCGATAATGCTGCGCATTGACGAAAGTAGAGTCGGCCAGCCATAGGAGTGGTGCGGCGCGTTCGGCGAGGCTGTTGTCGGAAAAAAGCCAGAGCAAAAAATGAATGGTCGCCAACGGATATTTTTGGTGGAATCCTTGCGATACGGAGCGGCCAGCCAGTAAGTTGGGATTCAGCGTGTGCGAATGCCCGGGAAGATCGTCTCGCACGTCCAGCGAAATGATGTGATGTCCGAGGCTGGGCACCGTGCCGAGGCAAATATCCAGGTCCACGGCGAGAAGCCTGCCCGACTGTAGTTTTTTACAAAAATCGGTCGCATCTCCGGCAAACCAAAGCCGCTTGTACTCGCAGTAAACACCCTTTACCGGCCACCCAAACCGCTCGTGCAGGTATGCGGCTGACAGCAGGCTGTCCAAATCATTTCCGATAACCATCCCCTCTACATAGTCGGGGCGGGCAAATGGCAGGAAGTTGTTTGGAGCGGTCATTTTTTTTCCGCGATTTTCCGCAGCTCGTTCAGCTTCCACAGCGCATCCATCGGAGTCATGGTATTCAGGTCCATGGCAAGCAGTTCTTCCCGAATCTTGCGGGTATACTCGTCGGCATCGAAAATCTGGAGCTGCATCCGGGGCTGTACGGCCTTTACCCGCTGTTTGATTTCTGTAGCCGGTTGGCGTTTTTCCGGTGTTCCGCCATCTTCAGTCAGTCGGGCGCCTGCAGATTCGAGTGTTTGTAGAATTTCACCAGCCCGTTCGACCACTTCGGCCGGCATGCCAGCCATACGAGCGACGTGAATACCGAAGGAGTGGTTAGAGCCGCCGGCCACGAGTTTGCGCAGGAAAATAACCTTATGCCCCATTTCTCGGGTGCTCACGTGGTAATTATGGATGCGTTCGTGCAGGTCAGCCAGTTCGTTGAGTTCGTGATAGTGGGTAGCGAACAACGTTTTGGGACGGGTTTTGCCGTTGTCATGCAGGTGCTCGGCGAGGCTCCAGGCGATGGAAATACCGTCGTAGGTGCTGGTGCCGCGCCCGATCTCATCGAGCAGGATGAGTGAACGGTCGCTCAAATTGTTCATGATGAGCGCGGTTTCGTTCATTTCGACCATGAAGGTACTTTCGCCGCCGCTGATGTTGTCGCTGGCACCGACTCGGGTAAAAACCTTGTCCAACAACCCAATACGAGCCGACCGTGCCGGAACAAAACTGCCGATTTGAGCCATGAGCGCTATCAGGGCTGTTTGGCGCAACAGGGCCGATTTACCTGACATATTAGGGCCGGTAATGAGGATGACTTGTACGGATTCGTTGTCCAAAAAAATATCGTTGGGAATGTATGCTTCTCCTACGGGTAGTTGGGTTTCGATTACCGGGTGCCGCCCGTCCTTGATTTCAAGGGAAAATGAATCGTCCATTTCCGGTCGACAATACTGCCGCTTGACGGCCACTTTTGCAAGTGAAAGCAGGCAATCCAGCCGTGCCACGACCTGCGCATTGTGTTGAACAGGTGAAATATAGGCACCGATTTCGTTCACCAATTCGCGAAAGATACGGTCTTCCAATTCCAGCATTTTTTCCTCGGCACCAAGGATTTTGCCTTCCAGTTCCTTCAATTCGGGCGTGATGTAGCGTTCGCCATTGGCAATGGTCTGTTTGCGAAACCAGTCGCTCGGCACATGGTCTTTCCACTTGCTGGTAACCTCAAGGTAGTATCCGAAAACATTGTTGAAGCCAATTTTCAGGCTCTGGATGCCGGTGCGTTCGGTTTCGCGTTGCTGTATTGCTACGAGCAACTCGCGACTGTGCCGTATGATGTGGCGCAATTCATCTAATTCGGGATGAGCGCCGTCGGCGATAGCACCGCCTTTTCGAATATCGACGGGTGGGTCAGGTGCTATGGCTGCCTCAATGCGTTCGCGCAGGGTATGGCAGGGGTTCAGTGCTTCGCCGAGGCG
>JBJXEZ010000025.1:0-13679 GCA_046153695.1 Saprospiraceae bacterium | reverse complement strand
TAGTGAACCCCATTGCCGGCATAGTTTTTAATAACGTCACCACGCGCGAAATAAGTGGTGTCGTGGCTGGCGGTTTGTGTAAAAAATCCGTCATCCAGCCGCCGCCCGGCATGGGCCAGGGCACAGTATGCGTCGTGAAGGTGCGTTCAACAGACGGCTGCTTCGAACGCCAGTTGATCATAGACAACCAGGAGGGCGAGTACGCGTTTCTGGAACTGCCTCCGCTGGAAAGCATGACCGTGGCCGTGGTGGAGCACTCCGACCCGGATGTCAAATCGGCTTTTCAGGTGCAGGGCGGGTACACCGTCAACCTGACTGAAAACGACACCATCCTCGACTTCATCTACTTCGCGCCGCCAAGTGTGGTCGTCAACAGCGGCCTTGACACCGTTCCCGGCTGCCAGCCTCCGATCATCGTGCTGGACAAGGGGCTGCCGTACACCTCTTCCATTTCGCTCGTAGAACGATACGTGCCTATTGTGGACAACATGAACATGGTCATTGACGACGGCGTATGCCAGTTGGACACAGCCAATTTCCGCATTATCAACGGCATATCCGGCATGACCCTCGACACGGCAATGTCCAATGGCATATTGATCTACCGATTTCAGGCCGGGGAGCCGAACCCCACGCCACCGTTCTTGAAAACCCTGCAAATCATCGGCACATCCTTGGCGGGCAGGTCAGGAAGCCTCGCGGTACAAGCCGTGGTGACGGGTCTTCGGTCAAAAGAAAACACCTTCACGACTTTGATGCCGCAAATGCCCAACGTGATCCTGCGCGATCCGCCGGGCGACGGCAGCCACTCCTATTTGGAGAAAGGCACGACGATGTGCAAGAGCTATACGGTTTCTTCCCTCAAAGAGGACGGCTTTGGAGGCGGTTTTGAGCTGCACCTTGGCGGAAATGTGGGAATTGTTATCGGTGTCGGTGTGGGGACTATTCAAAACTCCGGCGTTATTTTGGATGAAAATCAACAATTCACGACGACTTTCAAAAAGACGAGCGACAACACGTTCCAGACCTGCGTGACCAATAACGAGCGCATCACCACCAGCGACGATGATCAGGTGGTCGGCGGCGGTGCCGGCGGCGATGTGTACATCGGAGAGGCGTTCAACCTGATCTTCGGGTTTGCGGATATGGTCACCTTTGATGAGAATGCCTGCGCAGCCAATGTAGCCACAGTCCTGAATGTTGAAGCCGACACGTTTGCTACCGTGTTCCTGTATTCCGAATACCACATCCTGAACAACACGATGCGGTACCTCGACGAGCTCCTCGCCAACCCGGGGAATTCCACGCCCGATCAAATTCAGCAATACACCCAGTCCAAAGCGCTTTGGCAGGCTATACTGGATCGCAACGCGATGTTGAAAGATTCGGCGAAATTCATTCGCAACATCTCGTTCGATGCCGGTGCCTCGTATGAATTTGCCGAAACCTACGATGCCTCGAACGCCTCCGTGGACTTGAGCGACACAACTTACGCCGTGACCGAGGCTTTGCATTTTGGCTACGAGTTCAACAAATTCGGAATAACGGGCAATCTCGCTTTTTCCCAAACCCGTAGCACCGGCTACACGACAGGCAACGACTCCGGCACCTCCCTGACGGCGGGTTATGTTCTGTACGACGACGATTCCGGCGACGCGTTCTCTGTGGATGTAGCCTTGGATTCCGTTTACATGACACCGGTTTTCAACCTGAAGACCGGACAAACCTCCTGCCCCTGGGAAGATGGCACTGCCAACCGCGAAGAACCCAACCTGACGCTTGCGGCGGGTTCGCAGTTCACGGCGATCAATGTGCCAGCCAACGAACCGGCGGTGTTCAAGGTGAACCTCGGCAACCTGAGCGCCACCAATGAAGACCTGACGTACGGCCTGACTGCCATTGCGAACAGCAACCCGAATGGAGCCGTTATCCGGATTAACGGCCAGCCGATGAACAACAACATCGTGCCGTACCTGATCCCGTATGGTACTTCCGTGCCGGCTACGGTCACCATTGAGCGGGGACCGATCGAATATGAGTACGACAGTTTGCAAATCGCCTTAGTTTCCCAGTGCGAATACGAACGCGACCTGACTACCGTGGTGCCTGAAGCACACACGTCCAAATTTACGTCGTCCATATACTTTGGCGTGGACTTCATCCGCCCCTGCAGCGAGGTGGATGTAACCGTGCCCGAGCAAAACTGGGTGGTGCTGAACAACGACCCCATCCAGCCCGGAACCCTGCGCCGCATCACGGTGTCGGGCTACGACCTGAATTCCACGGATTTTCAGTTGGTGCGCGTGCAATACCGCCGTTCTGACGGCGACGGCGCCTGGCTCAATATTCCCAGCCCGGGCGGCGTGTTTGAGCGCTACAACCCCAACTGGTCGGGATTTTCCGGCCTGACACCAGCCCAACAGGCGAATACCCTCGGCCCGGATTTCACCCAGTTTTTCTGGGAAACTGCCGGTATCGGTGACGGGGCTTACGAAATCCACGCCTGGGCCGTGTGTACCGGCGATGCCTCGGACAAGCCTGGTTTCTCCGACATCATCAAAGGCCGGATAGACCGCGAGCCGCCGAGTATCGTGGGTGTACCGCAACCTTCGGACGGGGTGTACCACGTCGGCGACGAGATTTCCTTCACCTTCAACCAGCACGTGGACTGTGACCGGCTGAACCCTGTGACAGACGTGCTGCTGTTTGATGCCGAGAACAACTCGCAGATCGCGCTCAGCATCACCTGCTTCGAGAACAAGATCGTGCTCGACCCGACTTTCGAAAACGAGTTTTACGAAAACAAAATCCTGCGCGCCGAACTGAGCGGCATCGAAGACCTCGTTGGCAACGTGTTCAACGGCACCAAGTTCAACAGGGGCGTCTGGGAATTTTATGTGGATCGCAACGAACTGGCCTGGCTCACCGATAGCCTCGGGGTCACCAAGTTCGAGGGCGAGCCGAAAAACGGTTTCGCAGCTATCCACAACCGCGGCGGGTATCCGGTGCCGTTCTCCATCCACGGCACGCCCGATTGGGTGCGCATCGTTCCCGACCAAGGCACTTTAGCGGCCAACGAGGTGCTGCCCGTTCGATTCGAGATTGACTCCACACTCGCCTTTGGTCACTGGACGGACAGCATCACCCTGCATACAGAAACGGGGCAAAACCCCTTCTTCATGGGCGGCGACGAATCCCTGCCTATCGGTGTACGCGTGGTGTGCCGACCACCATTTGGCAATGTTAATGCCGCGCAATACGAAAACACCATGAGCATGGCCTTGCGGGTCAACATCGAGGGCGTGCTTTCCTCCGACCCGGAAGATATCGTGGCGGCGTACATCAACGACGAGTTGCGTGGGCGTGCCAATGTTCAGTATGTGCCGCTGCTCGATACTTTCCTCGCTTTCTTAACGATTTACGGTGGTCCGGCAGATATGCTCGATCCTATCCGCCTCGAAGTGTGGGACGCTTCCGAGTGCCAGCGCTACGGGTATGTGGTGGAAAATTTCACCTTCCAGGCCGACAACATCATCGGCACGCCGAACAGTCCGCAGGTGATCCACACGGCAGGGCAGTTGCTGCGCGAAGTGCCCATCGGCGACGGCTGGAACTGGCTGTCGTTCAATCTTGCCTTTCCCGACAACAGTCTCAATGCGGCTCTCGCTACGCTAAACTACCCGGAAAACGATCTGATCCGCAGCCAGGGGCCGTTTTCGGTGTACAACGCCGGCAGTTGGGTGGGGGCTTTGACCAACCTGAACAACACCTCGATGTACATTTACAAGGCCGACACGCCCGACACGCTGCGCATGCTGGGTACCGCCATTGACCCGGCTACGTTGCCTATCCCGCTGGTGAACGGCTGGAACTGGGTAGGCTATGTTCCAAACTACTCGCTTCCGATTGATGCCGCACTCTCGTCCGTGGCCGCCCAGCCCGGCGATTTGATCAAGAGCCAGACCGCGTTTGCGCAGTACACCAAAATCGTGTTGCCGCCCGACACCATTTACCGCTGGATTGGCAACCTGAAGTACATGTCGCCACCCAACGGTTATCAAATCAAACTGACCGGCACGGGCACATTGACCTACCCGCCACCGCCGAGCCCGTTTGCGGAAAACACTGTGCAGGCGCGTGGCGAAACAGAAGCGTCTGTGGCACACTGGTTCCTAAATCCGGCCAAGTACGAGCACAGCAGTACACTCATTGGTATGTTCCGCTCAGGCGGTTCCAATGCCACTACTGGCGATTTGGAGCTCGGCGCATTTGTCGGCAATGAGGTACGCGGGACTGCACAGGCGGTATTCATCGAATCGCTTGATATGCACCTGTTTTTCCTGACAACCTATGCCAGCAAGCCGGGCGAACTACTGGAATTCAAACTGTACAACGCTGCTGCCGGAACCGTACAGGCGCTGGCGCAAACCCGCTTGTTTGCACCCAACGGACACGAAGGCGAAACCGAAAGCCCGGTGCCGTTTGATCTGATGAGCACCGGTGCAGGCGAGGGCTTGGGTGAAACGTTCGACTTCGACGTGCAACCCAATCCGTTCGTGCAGGAAACATCCGTGCGTTTTGTTTTGCCGAAAGCGGAAGAGACAACGCTGACGATCAACGACGCGCAAGGCCGCGAGGTGGTTCGCCGCCCGATTACGGCGGTGGCCGGGCAAAACACGCTGACCTGGAACGGCCGCTCTGATTCGGGTTCGTGGCTCAGTTCGGGTGTGTATTTGGTGCGGTTACAAACGGAAGCAGGAAGTGTGACCCGAAAGGTGGTGTTGCAGCGGTTGCCGTGATTACCGTTTGGTGGTAGTTTTTTTTCGAAGAGAACTCGTTATATGCCGAGGCAGAATTTATTGATAAAACGAAGTACCGTCTTAATAGACCAATCTTCAATTATCAATAAATTCTGCCTCGGCATGTAAACATGCTTTAATACTCAAGCCAACGCGATGTCGTCGCCTGCTGCATTTTCCGCCTCGTTCTGGGCGGCCATTTTAGTCTCTGCTCCTTCGTAGGAGATGACCAAGCCGGTTTTGTCCTCGTTGAGAGCGGCTTGCAGAATGGCTCCTTCTGCGGGGGTTTCGCTCAGTATAAACTCCGCGAGGGGGTCTTCGATGTACTTTTGGATGGCGCGGTGTAGCGGACGGGCACCAAATTGGGGGTCGTAACCTTTTTCGGCCACAAACTCCTTGGCTCCTTCCGTGAGATTGAGCACGATCTGCAGGTTGTTGAGGCGCTTCGTCAAACCGTCGAGGGCATTGTCAATAATCTTGAAGATTTCCTCTCGGCCCAGTGCGTTAAACACCACCACGTCGTCCACTCGGTTGAGGAATTCGGGCGAAAAGGTGCGTTTTAAGGCGTTTTGGATCACTGTTTTGGAGTTGTCCTCAGCGGCTTCCATGCGGGCTTTGGTGGCAAAACCCACACCCTGGCCGAAGTCCTTGAGCTGGCGAACGCCGATATTGGAGGTCATAATGATGAGCGTGTTCTTGAAATCCACCCGGCGACCAAGACCGTCAGTAAGCTGGCCATCGTCGAGCACCTGGAGGAGAATGTTGTACACGTCTGGATGGGCTTTTTCGATTTCATCGAGCAGCACCACGGAATACGGTTTGCGGCGCACGCGTTCGGTGAGTTGTCCACCTTCTTCGTAGCCAACATAACCGGGAGGCGCACCGATAAGGCGGCTTACGGAGAATTTCTCCATGTATTCGGACATGTCGATGCGCACGAGCGAGTCCTCGCTGTCGAACAGGTAGCGGGCCAAAGCGCGAGCCAGTTCGGTTTTACCCACACCGGTGGGGCCGAGGAAGATGAACGAGCCAATGGGTTTTTTTGGGTCTTTGAGGCCTACGCGGTTGCGTTGGATAGCCTTGGATATTTTGGCAATGGCATCGTCCTGACCAATGACCATCTTGCGCATATCATCGGCCATGTGGACGAGTTTTTTGCTCTCGCTGGTGGCCACTTTTCGGACGGGTATTCCGGTCATCATGGCGACTACTTCGGCTATGTCGTCCTCCTCTACTGGGTAGCGCTTGGTCTTGCTTTCCTCTTCCCATTCTACTTTGGAGAACTCGAGTTGGCGCACCAGTTTGCTTTCCTGATCGCGCAGGTTGGCGGCATCCTCGTATTGCTGATCCTTGACGGCCCGGTTTTTCTGGTCTTTGAGGGCTTCAATGCGCTTTTCGAGTTCTTCGATATGTTTGGGTACGTTTATATTTTTGAGGTGGACGCGGGCACCCACCTCGTCAAGCACGTCAATGGCTTTGTCGGGCAGGAAACGGTCGGTGATGTAGCGGTCACTAAGGCGAACACAAGCCACGATGGCGGCTTCGGTGTACAGCACATTATGGAATTCCTCGTACTTGGACTGGATGTTTCGGAGGATATGGATGGTATCTTCCTGGCTGGGTGGATCCACCATTACTTTTTGGAAGCGACGGTCTAAGGCACCGTCCTTTTCGATGTACTGGCGGTACTCGTCGAGGGTGCTGGCACCGATGCACTGGAGTTCGCCACGGGCGAGAGCAGGTTTGAAAATATTGGACGCATCAAGCGAGCCGGTAGCACCGCCTGCACCGACGATGGTGTGAATCTCATCAATGAACAGAATCACATCACGGCTTTTTTCCAATTCGTTCATAATGGCCTTGATACGCTCCTCGAATTGGCCGCGGTATTTGGTACCGGCCACGAGGGCGGCGAGATCAAGCATTACGATGCGTTTGTTGAACAGCGTACGGCTCACTTTTTTCTGCATGATTCGCAGGGCGAGACCTTCTACGATGGCGGTTTTGCCTACACCGGGTTCGCCGATGAGGATGGGGTTGTTCTTTTTACGGCGGCTGAGTATTTGGCTGACACGTTCGATTTCGGTTTCGCGCCCGATGATGGGGTCGAGTTTGCCTTCCTCGGCGAGTTTCGTGATGTCGCGCCCGAAATTGTCCAATACAGGAGTTCGGCTTTTTTGTTGGGTTTTCTGGCCGCTGGAGCGGTAGCCGCTACGGTCGTCCTCGTCGTCGTAATCGCCGGAGCCTTCATTGGCGGCAGCCGAAAAAATATTGGGCGTGGCGAGGTCCTGTTCCGAGCGCACATATTCAAGTTCTTTTTTGAAGCTGTCGTAGTCCACGTCGAATTCGTTTAAAAGTTTGGTGGCGAAGGTGTCGGAGTGTTTGAGAAGAGAGAGCATGAGGTGCTCGGGGAAGATTTCCTCGCTTTTGAGCAGCCTGGCCTCAAGGAAAGTTACTTTGAGCACACGCTGTACCTGTGTGGTTACCTGAAACTCGCCGACAAACAGGTTATCGGCTGCAGGGTAAGCACTGCGGCGGGGGATAGAGCGTTCGAGGCGTTTTTTCAGGTCAAATACATCCACCAGCAGGGCATCCAGCACCCGGACGGGCAGGCTGTCGCGCTCGGAGATGATACCCAGCAGCAGGTGCTCGGCACCTATGTAGTCGTGTCCGAGCCGCCGGGCCTCCTGGCCACTTTGCTGGATGATTTGCTTGACGACGGGTGAAAATTTTTTGTTCATGTATTTTCCGAGAATGGGAAGGTCGAAGAATAAAAAATGTGGCAAAATTGTGCTTGTGGCGCATTGGACCAAACACGGGGCAAGTTTAGGCTTATCGGCGCTAAAAATTCAATTTTTATTTTCAGGTGGCGGTGGTTTTTAACAAAAATAACTGCGTACAGTTTCGGAATCGCGTTTGTTGCAGGAAAAGGAACGCTCCGAAAACAATGCCAAGGCGTGTTTTATGCCTTGTTGTCAGGTGCCGCTGCAAGCTGTTCAAAATGAGCGGTTAAAAATCTTGGTGGATTCAACAGTGCATTACCTACATTTGCCCGCACATTTGAATGCATCCTCAAGAAAACGGTTGTTGTCGTTTTTAGTTTTTTATTGAAAATCAGACCATCATGAAGTACAATATTGACAAACAAGATCAATATGCCGTGCTCACGCTCGAAGAAGACAACCTCAACTCAGCCATTGCACCCGGGTTGAAAAGCGATTTTATCTTTCTCAACCAAGAAGGCATACGCAACCTGATCTTCGACCTGTCCCAAGTAAAATTTGTGGATTCCAGCGGTCTGAGCGCCATTTTGACAGCCCATCGCCTCTGGAAAGGGGCTGGCTCTTTTGTCATTGCTGGCAAGCTACACCCAACGGTAACTAAATTGATCGAGATTTCCCGCCTGGACACCATTCTGACCATCGTCCCATCCCTGAGCGAAGCCGTGGACTATGTAATCATGGAGGAAGTTGAGCGCGAACTGAACCAAGGGTAGCCCTTTTTGCGTTCCACGGCCACTATGCAAACGCACCGCTCCTTTCTGGAGGACATCGTGGACGAAAGCATCGAAATGGCTCCGTTGGCTCCACGGGTTCTGGACTCCTTGCTCGCCGACGGCTGGCGCCTGTTGGGCTATTCTGTAATCCGCCACAACTTTGCCGTTTGCCGCGGGCATATTTGCCGCACCATTCCTTTGCGCATACGGCTGGACAACGGACTGAGTTTTTCCAAAAGCCAGCGCCAGGTGCTGCGCCGCAACGCCAACCTGCAAGTGCGCTGGGCGCCCATCGAGATCACGCCCGAAAAAAAAGACCTTTTCCTGAGCCATGCCAAGCGATTCAACGACCGGCAGCCACTATCCATTCACTCGTTTTTGAACCCGGAAGCCGCCCGGGTGCCCGTGACCGGACTGGAATTGAACGTATTTGACAACGGGAGGCTGATCGCTTGCAGTTACATACACATTGGCGAACACGCGCTATCGGGTACGTACTGTTTTTTCGACCCGGAATACGCCAAAAAAAGCCTCGGTACGTTCACCATGCTGCTCGAACTGAAGGCGGCTATGGAGATGGGCAAGCAATTTTACTACCACGGCTACTGCTACGATGTGCCGTCCGAATTTGACTACAAACTGAACCTCAACAACATCGAGGCGATGGACTGGAAAACCGGGCAATGGCTGCCGCAGTCAAGGGTGCCCAATGTAAGCCATAAAAAAGACAGCGTGATTTGAAAATTTCTTTCAGCATCCCCTTGTGCGGTTTGTGAGAAAAGCAATTACCTTTGCCGCCCAACTTCAAAATGCCTGAACAAATGGTATCGTGGCCGAGTGGTTAGGCACAGGTCTGCAAAACCTGCTACAGCGGTTCGAATCCGCTCGATACCTCCCAAACCTGAAGCCGCCGCAACGCCGAAACGTGTTGCGGCGGCTCTTTTTTTATCCTTTTTTCCGTGAAAAAAACACCCGTTATCCTCGTCACCGGTGCCAACGGCCAGTTGGGTCGCTGCTTCCAAAAACTCGCTTCCCGGTTCCCACACTGGCAGTTCGTATTCGCCGATCGGGAGCAGTTGGACGTGACCGACCGCAGCGCCGTGTTTGCTTTTTTTGAAAAAAAACGCCCGACGTGGTGCCTCAACGGCGCAGCCTACACCGCCGTAGACAAGGCTGAAAACGAGCCGATACAGGCCCGCCGTGTCAATTTTTTTGGGGCCAAAAACATAGCCGAGGCCTGCGCCCGGCTCGGTATCCCGACTATTCATATCTCGACCGATTATGTGTACCACGGGCGGCAAAACACACCCCTGCGCGAGGACGCGCCTGTAAGCCCCAAAAGCGTGTACGCCCGCACCAAACTGGCTGGCGACCGCGCGGTGCTACGCCACAACCCCCTTCTGGGCATGGTGATCCGCACCTCCTGGCTGTATGCCCCGCACGGGCACAATTTCGCCCGTACCATGTTGCGCCTCGGTGCTGAGCGGCCTGCACTAAACGTGGTGTTCGATCAGGTAGGAACGCCCACCTACGCACCCGATTTGGCCGAAGCGGTGCTTAAAATCGTGGAAAAAGTGGAAAATGGCGACGTGCCTGAGAGCGCCTTGGCAGGCATTTGGCACTACTCCAATGAGGGCGTTGGCAGCTGGTACGATTTTGCCCAGGCCATTGTAGACTTGAGCGGCCTACCGTGCAAAGTGAATGCCATCGAGACGAAAGATTACCCCCTGCCCGCCCCTCGCCCGCCGTTCAGTGTTTTGGACAAACGTAAAATCAAGGCGGTTTTTGTCCTCGATGTGCCACACTGGCGGCGAGGAGTGGAGCGGTTTTTGCAAGACATCGGCTGAAAGAAATTTTACTTATTTTACTTTGCTAATATGAGTGGCGTATTACTTTTACGCCTGCTTTTAATCCGTTTGGCTTGCCTGGCCTTTCCTCTTAGACTGCATATTGTTCGTTTTCAATCCTGAAAACAGTTTCCTCGTCAGGCTCGCCCTTATTTTTGACAATCCGCTCATCGTCCGTCTTGTACGATCGGACAGGGTTAGTGTGTTGATGCAGTCTTTTCACAACTTGTAGAATTCAGCCCAAAGCATCCAAATTTGGGCAGTATGAAAACTTTTTTAATCCTCGTGCTAGAATGCGGTGCTGCGCACACTAAGCGCGACTAATAGTCGTCTCATGCAAGATATCAAAGAATTGATCCTGTTGCTCGCGCAACACAACATCCACCCGTTGAAACATTTGGCCGGGTCGGAGGACTCGAAGTTGTTGGCGTTGTACGAGGGCATTGCCAAGGGCAAGTTCCAGTCCGACGACGAAGCTGCTGTTGCGCTGTACAAAGGCCAGGGCGGAGCCTCGAGTTACCGAAAGTTGAAGTCGGACCTGAGAGAACGGTTGCTGGAGCGTGTTTTCGAAATCAACACCGACACCAGCCAATACTCGGACTACCAAAAAGCGTACTACGAGTGCCATAAATTGTGGGTGATCGTCCGATTCCTGACCGGCCAAAACGCCAACACGGTGGCCATGACCTTGGCCAACAAGCTCATGCGCACCGCCGAAAAATTCGATTTCGTCCTGTTGTGTATGGACATCGCTTCCTACCTGCGCACGCAGTACGGGCTTCGGGAGAGCAACGACAAAAAATTTCGGGAGGCCAACCAACAGTTCGATTTTTTTCGGAAAGTGTACGACGCAGAGTGCATCGCCGAAGAGTTGTACACGACATTGGTAGTGCGCACAGTGAACAACCGCTCGGCCCAAACCGATGTGCAGAACCTGGCCAGGGAGTACACTGAACGGGTCGGGAAACTTTTACAGCAGTATGAAACGTACAAGCTTCAGATGTATGGCTACATGATCACCCAGATTCACTACACATCAAGCAACGACTACAACAAGGCGCTCGAGTCGTGCGAACAAGCCATTGCGTTTTTCAATAATCGCCCCTACGAAGCCCGTGTACCGCTTCAAATTTTTTACTACCAGCACCTGATCTGCAACGTTCAGTTGCGCCAGTTCGACGCAGGAAGGGAGTCAGCGAAACAATGCCTTCGTTTGATGCAGGAAGGCACGTTCAACTGGTTCAAGTACCGCGAATTGTACCTCCACCTGTTGTTGCATACGCAGCGATACGACGAGGCTGAAGACATCCTTAGGAAAACGGTGGAGCACCCTCGTTTCGAGTTTTTGCCCGAAAATGCCGTTGAAATCTGGCGCATCTACGAAGCGTTTGTCCACTATCTGCACAACGCCGGAAAGATGGGGACGCATGCAAAGGGCAAGTTCAAATTGGCCAAGTTCATCAGTGACCTTTGGATTTTCAGCAAGGACAAGAGCGGCATGAACATCGCCGTGATCATCATCAAATGGCTGACGCTGCTGCAGGAACACCAGTTCGGAAAAATCCTGGACGAAGTAGAAGCCACCGAACAGTACTGTTACCGCCATCTACGCGGCGACGACACTAAGCGCAGCTACTATTTCCTGAAAATGCTGCTGCAACTGCCAATGAGCCAGTTCGAACGCAAGTCTGTGGAACCAAAAGTAGAGCGAATCAAGGAAAAACTACGCGCCGTGCCGCTCCAGTTGGCCAACCAAACGTTCGAGATCGAGGTCGTTCCGTACGAGGATTTGTGGGAAATCGTCTTGGAATCGCTGGACAAGAAGTAATTATTTCGGCCTTTTTGAGCAAGGCCTGTGTAACGAAACCATCCGTGTTTTGCATTTTGTAGTACTGAAAGCCAGCGGTTTGTCTGCTTTGGCTGGTTACCGTTATAGGATTAGTCGGGTAACAAAAATATTAATTCTGTTATGTATAAAGTTTTGCCCAGCACTTACTTTTGCTCGTTCTTTAATCTGAAATCACTCTCTCATGGAAAAAGAGTACTCCCCGTCATTTTGGCGAAATGCCTTGGGCACTCAGCACGCTGGCGGTGTTGTTGACACTACCGCAGTCTGAACTGGGTAATGCCTGCAGTGGCCAATGGACATAAGACACCTGAAGCACGCTGCCGGGCCGCTCTGGAAACAGGGCGGCCCTTTTTTGTGCCCCTTGGGCAGGATCCTCATATAACGGCCATAAACATCCCGCGCCTTGTCGCTCCTAAACAGGCTTTTTGAGGTAACAGATCGGGATTAGAAAATGGTTTCCAACTGGCTGCAAATCAGCACTGTGTAAACATCCTCCTTGGTGCTACCCCAAATAAAAGGGGTAACGAATCGCTGTCGTTCGTTTGCGGGCCCCATGCCATACCGGCTGACTTTTGATTTCGAAAAGCAACTTGGTTTTTTCTTAATCAAAATTTTATCCGTCATGAAAAGTTCAACAGCCTCCTGCCATTCCCATCGTTTTCCCTTATTCGATCCTGCAGTTGCCATCATCGTTGACACCACCGTGGTATGACCCACCCCAAACCAATAACGATGATACAGCCAGCAGCACTGGAGCTAATTCATTTAGCGCTCCATGCCTCTCGTTTTGCCCGCGAGGTGGAGATGGAGGTCGTGTTCGGCACACCGAGTCAGAACTGCTCCGGCTTGGGTGTTTGTACAATAATCAACCGGCACCCGAAAGTGTACCTGATCCCCTGCCCGCATGCGCCGGCAATAATCCATTTCGACCCCGGCCACGAAATCGTGTTTCGGTTTCGAAAGCAGCGCCTGCCCGACAGCGTCGCGCAGGCATATTTCTCCTCAAATTTTTTTGTCGTAGAGGAATCGTTTTCCCTGCCGCAAAGACTGGTTCGATTGTGGGGGCTGCCCGTCGGCAGCATCCCCGCCGGGCGCTACTCGTTGGAGGAATACTCCAGGGAGTGGCGCCTTTATTTTCCGTTACCGCCCAAACGGTCGGCATAACACGCTTATCCTTAAGGTAATACTGTAAATCCATCATCATGAAAAGTATCTCTACTACTTGGAAACTGTCGCTTATCTGTGGCCTGATTTCCTTTGCCGACCCTGCCTTTGGCGGGCTTCTTTTTGCGGCCAACCATTCAACAACTTCGTCATCCATCGCTCCACCACCGTGTACCGGCGCAGCCACCGAGATCGGCGGCACCGTTTTTCAGGACTTCAACGGCAACGGCTCCATGAATGATGCGGAACCGGGCATCAGTGGGGTCAGTGTCAACGCTTACGATGCGAACGATCCCTCGGCGACGCCTACTGCCACGGCTGTGTCTGTGGCGGACGGGACATACTTGCTGACCGGACTGGCCGCAGGTACGAACTACCGCTTGGAGTTCGAGTGGTCAGACGCTTCGCTCCAACCTGGGGTTGCGGGCGGGACATCGGTACAGATCGCTCAATCGGGCGATTGCTCGGTGAATTTCGGGCTGAGCAATCCCTACCAGTATTGCCAGGACAACCCCAAGTTGGTG
>JBJXEZ010000378.1:0-21358 GCA_046153695.1 Saprospiraceae bacterium | reverse complement strand
GAAAACGCCAATGGAGGGTCGCAAGAATACAATAAGTTGATAGATGAAATAAATAATGAATTTGAGCAATATGGGTATTATTTAAAAACAGATGGTGCAAATTATTTTATATATAGAATCAAAAATGATGTATTAATATATTATAAAAATTGCAATGACAAATAAGATAGAAATTAATAACAAAATAAAATATAATTTTTTTATATTATTCTCTTTATTGTTTTGTTGCAATAAAATAGACGAATCAATTGTATTTGGTTCGGGTTGTAAACTTTGGATGAAGTTAAATACATTTGGCGCTGGAATAGTTTGCATTGATTCAAATAAACACTTTCAAACATATGGCATCAAGCATAATGGAACTATATACAAACCGTTTCCTTCGGATTTTATTGATGAAGTGCTTGACAAAGGCACTTGGAATATTAAGAATGATTCCCTTTACTTAAATGAACACAAAATTCACAAGAGCAATATTTTTGAAGATTCAATATATCTAAATCATATCAATATTTATTTAAAAAACGTCACATATATGTTTAATATAAAAAAATGCGACTGTTATGAATTGAATGCACAACTAAAAGAGGGTTCAGTAGGTGATTTTAATCAACTTTTAATGCTGAATCATAAATAATGCATAAGGCCAAATTTTCAGCAAAGGTATTTTATTCACGCATTCTACAACCACACACCATATTTTTTCATGAAGCACTTCAAACTTTCCTTAATCATTCTCTTCGGCGCCGCACTCTCGGCCCAGGCCCAGCCCGTCATGGTCAAAAATATCCGCCCCGGACAGGATGGCATCACGTACTTCCTCAATAAAAACTACGCGGTGGCGGGCACTACCTTCTACTTCGAGGCCGACGACGGCACCCACGGCGCCGAGCTCTGGAAGTCGGACGGCACGGCTGCGGGTACGGTTTTGGTGCGGGATATATACCCCGGCCTTCCCCAGAGCGGTATACGAGAAATCTATACAGATTTTCAAGGACACTTATACTTTACGGGAAATGACCCTACGGCATCGGGTTCCGGCATTGAATTATGGCGCACCGTGGACGGGCCGGAAGGAGCTGTCCTACTGTCCGATGCTTGTCCCGGGGATTGCTCCGGTTCGGGGTTATCTACCAGAAAACCG
The DNA here is from genome assembly GCA_046153695.1 of Saprospiraceae bacterium. Lineage (GTDB taxonomy): Bacteria > Bacteroidota > Bacteroidia > Chitinophagales > Saprospiraceae > M3007. Next base: position 20,214 of record JBJXEZ010000378.1, on the reverse strand, counting down.
ATGGCTGTACTGCAAGACAAACTGTATATCAACTACTATTCCGTGGCTGCCGGCGCCGAGCTCTTTGTATCCGACGGTACCGAAGCCGGTACGAAACTACTGAAGGACATCAACCCCGGAACATCCGACAGCCGCCCCGGGCTGCTGACGGCCTTCAAGGGGAAACTGTATTTTATAGCGCAAAACGGCACTTACGGTCGTGAACTATGGGTATCGAATGGCACCGAGGCAGGAACGCAAGTGTTCAAAGACATCAACCCAGGGCCTTCCGGCTCCGATGATTCCTACAACTATACTATGGTCGCCGGCGCCGACGTGTTCTATTTCTGGGCCAACGACGGCGTTGCCGGTAAGGAGCTCTGGAAATCTGACGGCACTGAAGCGGGCACCGTCATGGTCAAAGACATCAACCCAGGAACGGGGGGCGGTGCGCCCACATATCCATTTGACGAGTATCTCTGGTTTGGCAACCGGCTGTTATTTGTAGCCAACGACGGTGTACATGGCGATGAACTCTGGATCACCGACGGCACCGAAGCAGGGACGAAATTGGTACGCGATATATACCCCGGCTCCTCGCCGGTCGAGATCGTTTTTTACGGTGTCCTCCAGGGGAAAGCCATTATCCGCGCCAACGACGGCACAAGTGGCCGTGAACTCTGGAGCACCGACGGAACCGAGGCGGGTACCACCTTGCTCAAAGACATTTTGCCGGGGTCAGGAGGCAGTCTGGAATTATCCTACGATGCCGGAGCATTCCAGAACTACCTGTTCTTCACAGCCGACGACGGCGTAGACGGGCGCGAACTTTGGATCACCGATGGTACCGCCGCAGGTACTGTCCTTCACACCACAATTCGCCCGGGTTCTTTTGGTTCCGAACCCAGCGGTTTCTCGCTTATCGGAAACACCATGTTTTTCTTTGCCGGAACCGGCTCGGCCGGACGCGAGCTATGGAAATACGACCTGACTCCGCTCAGCGCTGCCACTCCCGAACCGCTCAGCATCGCCGTGTTTCCTACCGTCAGTGCAGATGGACGCTTCGCAATACAGGCTGCCGACACCGGCGAAGGACTGCGCGTGGAGGCCTTCGACCTGCCCGGTCGCCTGCACACGGTGCGCACCCTGCCCCCCGGCACGCGGGAACTGGACCTGTCGGTTCTGTCTTCCGGCACCTACATCCTGCATCTGACTGGCATGAACAGCGGGCGCAGTACTGCGTTACGCGTGTTCATAAGTCGTTAAAAATCAGACTTTCCAGGTTTTTGAAACCTGGAAAGTCGATATTCATCTTCATCTCCCAATCATTCAGCCATGCAACGCTTCCTCTTGTCTCTTTCGCTTCGTTTCTTTTGTGCCCTGTGTATCGGCACGGGCTTTGTGTCCACTCTTCATGCCCAAGGCGACTCCGTTTCCCTGCATGTGGTAGGCGGAGCCGTTTTTCATGACAACAAAGCCACCATTCGCTGGGCGCCAGCCAACTTCGACACCTGGAACTGGGGCAATACGCATGGATACGACCTGGTGCGCTACACCATCGTGTTCGAGGCAGACACACTTGACGCAGATGAATATGAAGCCAGCATGACGGTGCTCGGCACGGCGCTCAAGCCGCTCCCCGAGAACGACTGGGAGCCGCTCGCCGAAAACAATAACCTCGCCGGAGTGGCCGCAGGCACCATATATGGCGATAGTCTTGACCTGCTACCACCCGGCGGCGGTACGTTGGTAAACGTGTACAACAAAGCGAAGGAGCGCGAAAATCGCTTCACCTTCAGCCTCTTTGCTGCCGATCAGGATTTGTCTGTGGCCCAAAACATGGGACTTGCTTTTGTGGATAATACTGATTTTATCAGCCATTCGACGTACGCGTATTTCATACGGCCGCACGAACCAGATTCGCTTGCGGTGGTGATGCCGGGTTTTGCTTGGATCAACACCGATTCTACATTTGCCCTGCCGGCGCCCAAAGATTTGTCCGCACTGTCCGCCGACAGCAGTGCCGTGCTGAACTGGCAGCGCGACGACACCCGTTTCACCAGCTACGACGTGGAGCGCTCGACCGACGGGGTCAACTTTGTGAAACAAAACGAGTTTCCCCTGCTTGCTGCCGCCAGCGACGAGCGCGACAACGGTCGTTTGGCCTTTCCCGATTCGCTCGCCGACAACAGCACTACCTATATCTACCGGGTACGCGGCCACTCGCCCTTTGGCCTGCTCAGCCCACCGTCCGATACCGTGCATGTCACCGGCAAACCGGCCCCGGTGTTTGCCCTGCTTTCTGTGGGCGACATCGAAGAGGCAGAAGCAGGCGAACTGACCGTGAGTTGGAATTTTCCCGAAGACATGGAAGGCCAGATTCAGGGCTTCAACGTGTACCGGGGGCCGGCCGTGGACGGTCCGTTCGACAAGATCAACAGTACCATGCTGAGCGTAAGTATCCGTGAATTCACCGACACCGATCCCGAGCCGGTAAACTATTATCAGGTTCGGGCACTCGACGTGCATGGCTATGTGCTGGCTTGCTTCCCCCGGCTTGGGCAATTGAAAGACGACACCCCGCCGGCAGCCCCTGCGGGCTTGGTTGGTGTTTCCGATGCCTCCGGCGTGGTCACCCTGCGCTGGAACAAAAACGCCGACGCGGACGTGATGGGGTACCGGGTTTTCACTGCTAATTCGGTCAATGGCGATTATGCTCAGATCACATCGGTGTGGCTAAACGACACGGTGTACCAATATCAGATCAATCTGAATACCCTGAGCGAAAATGCCTGGTTCAAGGTTGCGGCACTGGACTATCACCAGAATCTCTCGACGTTGTCGGAAGCTGCTCAAGTAGCGCGCCCGGACATTGTGCCGCCGGCGGCTCCGCACATTTCTACCGTGCAGGCCAGTACAACAGGCGTTATCTTCGAGTGGGTGCTTAGCAGCAGCCCTGATGTGGTGGAATATGAGTTTCAACGCAAGACTGCCGGCCTCCCGGGATGGACCACGCTTCTTCAGTTTGAGCCACAGGATTCGCTAACCGGCTATACGGATACGACAGCCAGCAAACGTACCTGGTACCAGTACCGCCTCGTAGCCTTCGACGAAGCCGGCAATCAGGGGGGATCGCGCATCGCACAAGCCAAACCAATCAATGACGGCCTGCGCGACGCCGTGCTCAATTTCAATGCATTCCCTTACACCGGCGGCGGGATGGACGTACTAAACATTCGTGTAACCTGGAATTACACCGCTGGCGACCCCGACCTGATCGGGTTTCAGGTATTTCGCGCTTATGACTCATCGGCCATGTTTTCCTACCGGTTTTTCCCGTATCCATTACCCGGAACTTCCGATTATGCCGATATGAGCGTGGGTTCCAGCGGCAATACCCTGTATTTCACGTTCACAGACTACGATGTTGCCTTTACAGAGCACCCGGTGACGGCGTTTGCGTACATTCACAGCGCTGCACTCTATCAGAATCTTGCTTTGGCGCCTCCGCAAGGCTCGCCGGCGCCGGGTAGCACGCAAGTGTTTAATCTGCCCAACCCGGCGCCGGGCAAACCAAACGAGTTGCGTTACTGGGTGATGGCGAAGTTTGCCGACGGTTCGTACTCGCTGCTGGCAGGGCCGGTAGTGGTACAACTGTAACGAAGTGCCTGCCCATTCAAATCATCAAAGTTTAAAGAACATAAAACGCGGTCTGTATCTTTGTTGCCTTTCATTGACATTTTCAATTACCCATTATTCAAGGCAAATAAGAGATGCAACTGGTTCCAGCACGAGTATTCCACGCTCTTTATTTTCTCGCCCTTGCCGGCCAAATTGCTGCCCAACGACCGCAACTGATCGTCCGGCAAGATGGACACTATTCCGAACCGTACGACATCAGCCTTTCGCCCGACGGGCAGCAAGCCCTTAGTACCGATCGAAAGCGCATAGTGGTGTGGGACTTGAACAGCGGCAAATATGTGCGGCATATCGAGATGGACTCCTCGCCGGTTTGCCTGAGTTTTTCACCAGGCGGCGGAGAAGTCCTTGCTCTACTGAAAAACAATACGTTGCAAGCCTGGAATCTGGCGAGCGGCAGTCAATTGTGGAACGTTCAAATACCCGCTTTCCCGGTGGTGGATGCGCAGGTTTCGCCCGACCGGCAGTACCTGGCCGTATGTTTCGAGGGACTTCCGGTGCATTGCTGGGATCTGAGCACCGGCAAACAACTTTGGAACAAAGAGGTGTCCAATCCGGCGCCGGCTTTCCTGACATTTTCTGTCGATAGTAAAACCGTGACCGCCCGGGCCGGCGATGGCACTCCCTTGGCGGCTTGGCAAACGGCTTCTCCCAAAAGCAACAGCCAATTGCCCGGCCAGACCAATACCGGTCTTCCCCTTTCGCCTATACGTCGTGGCAAGGCGCTAAAGACTGAAGGCAGCAACCTGATTTTGTTTGATTTTCCCGGCAACACCAGTTTTGCACTTCCCGGGCTGGGAGAAACGGTCGCCCAAACCGGCATGCCAGTAACAGATTTTGTCTTTTCAAAAGACCAGAGCATCGTGGTGGTAGCCCTTGGGGTGCCCACCACGTTACGGGCCGTCACCCCCGGGCTGCCGGCAAAGCGCAGAGGCAAAGGGGGACTATTGATTTGGGATCTGAAAAACGACAAAATGCTCCGCCAAATGGAGGGTATCGACGAAAGCATTCAAGCGGTAGAATTAAGCGCCGATGGGCGCCAATGCCTGACGGTGAGCTCCGACCAGCGGGTGTGCTTGTGGGATATCTATACCGGGAAAGAACGCCTCCGCCTGCAGCGCGAACCTGCCATGGAACACAATTTTCGGATAACACCCGATTTCAAAAAGTTGGCCTTGACCGACTTTACTGGCGCGTTCAAATACTGGGAAATGGATCAGCGGAGCGATTTGGTTACCCGTCCGCCCAATTTCGACATTTCAAGTTTCTATTCTGCCGCCGATTTCGATGCCTTTGAACTGGGCGTCGGAGGAAAACTACTACTTACGGCAAGCCGCAAATTTTCCCTGAAATTGTGGAACAACAATCCTCTACAATATACTGGAATACTGGAAGACCGCCACAATTGCCTGTGGGTCGCTACCGCAATGGACATTTCTCCGGATGGAAAAAAAGCGCTTGTCGGGTCTTCTAAGGAATGGCGAGTCATGATGGGGGTACGCCCGACGGAAATACCGCTCAAGGACGTGCGGGAGTATGTCACCAACAACGCCCGAAAAGATACCATCGGAGTGGTTTGGAAACAGGCCGCTTCGAGTAATCCCGGGCCTCCCGGAAAACGCCCGGTCGGAACAAAAACGACGTATGGCGATGTCCGGATCGAAGGAGACATGGTATATGTTTCGGACAATTATTTTAATGTATCACTCTGGGATCTGGAAAAAATGCACTCCCTCCGGATCTTCAAAACGGGCGCCAGAGCCTGGCACCCCATTTCGGACGTGCATTTTTCGCCTGACGGCCGCCTTGCCACGGCCACGGTACTTGATGATAGGATGGCCTGGAATATCGGAACCGGCGACCGGGTTTTGAATGCCGAAGGGGCGGATTACTTCCACGCCATGCACCTGGAAACATCTCCCTACCAGGCTGCCACGATTGGCCCCGACGGCGTCGATCTTACCGTATGGAATTTGACAAACGGCGCTATCATCAAGCGCATAAACAGCCCATACCGCCTGCTGGCAGCCGCATTCCACCCTTCGGGAAACAGGCTTTGCGGGTTGTCCGAGTCCGGTATTCTGACCGAATGGGATGTACAGACCGGGCAAATGAAGCAGCAGTTTTCCGGTGTAAAACCCGGCAAAATTGTTCAATACTCGCCTGACGGTACATTTCTTCTTGTTCGGGGAAATAGAAATACGGAAGTTTGGAACATGGCAACCGGGCTGCGCACGCTGGATTTATCTTCATCCGCTTCAACTGGTTTTTTTAACACCGAAAAGTTTTTTGAAGGCCATGCCGGCGACCAAATAAGCCTGTTCAAATTTACGCCGGACGGTTCGCGGGCCTGGGCGGCCAACTACGACGGAACCCTTCGAGGCTGGGATATAAAAACCAGCCAGGAACTCTTCACGATCTATTTTCCCGGCGAAAAGGAATGGGTCGTCACAGCGCCATCCGGCCTTTTCGATGCATCGCCCGGCGCCATGAAATTGATGTATTTCGTGGTCGGAACCGAAGTGGTTGAATTAGAACAACTGAAGGAGCGCTACTTCGAACCCGGGTTGTTGCAAAAAATCCTGGGCAGTTCCACCGAACCGATACGCTCGGTGACGGGCTTCGATTCCGTGGCGCTTTATCCAAAGGTGTACCTCCGCCTCGATACCCTGAAAAGTAATCTTCATATTTCCTTAATCCCCCGCAACGGCGGCATTGGGAAAGTCAGCGTGTTTATCAACGGCAAGGAAATTATTGAAGACGCCAATCTGCCCGACAATTTTGACAATGCCCGCGATATGGAGCTGGATATTAACCTCGAGGCATACGCGCGTTATTTCCTTGCCGACAGCCTGAATGTTCTTTCCGTACGCGCCTACAACGAAGCCGGCTGGCTGAAAAGCGGGCCGCATACCATGGAACTGCCCGCTGTTTTGCTTCGATCCAAGGGGCTTGCTGACAATGATGCCGGGCAGACTCTGATAGAGCGCGCGCCGACACTTCACGTGCTGGCAGTGGGAACGGCCAATTATACCGGCACCGAACTCGACCTCCGGTATTCCGGCAAAGATGCCCGGGACATCATTTTGGCTTTTGGTCAAATTGGAAAACAGTTGTTCCGCGATAGTGTGTATGTCACGTTGCTCACCACGGATACCAGCAAAACGGCCATGCACCCGACCAAGGCCAACATTCAAAAAGCATTTGAAAGCATAAAAAAACGCGCCAAAGCCGAGGACATCCTCGTGGTGTATTTTTCCGGCCACGGCATCGCTTACGGCGATGCTGACCGGGCCTTGTTTTATTACCTCACCCAGGAAATCGGCAGTTTTGACCTCAGCGATGCGGGTGTTCGTGAAAATCGCACGATATCCAGCAACGAACTCACACGCTGGATCAACGATATTCCAGCCATGAAACAAGTCCTGATTCTGGATGCCTGCAACTCTGCCAAAATATTGGAAAGTATGTCTGTAAAATCCAGATCACTCGGCACCTCACAAATTCGCGCTCTTGACCGCATGAAAGACCGCACTGGGATGTTTGTGCTCACCGGAAGTGCTGCCGATAAAGTGAGCTTCGAAGCCGGAGAATTCGAACAAGGCCTGCTTACCTACAGCATTCTGCAATTCGTGAAAACACTCGGCAGCCAGGGTGACCGTCCGGTGGACGTGATGAATCTGTTCCAATATGCCTGCGACAAAGTGCCCGAATTGGCTCGGGGCATCGGAGGCGTCCAAAAGCCTATGCCAGCGACACCGCTCGGCGGCGCGAGTTTCGACATCGGGATCGTCAACAAAAACGTGAACATCCTGCTCGCGGAAAAGAAAAAAGTGTTCATCAGGAGTGTTTTCCAGGACGAAGGGCTCGGCGACGAGCTGAATCTCACCCAGGAAACGGAAAATTATTTTCAGGAAATCATGGCCCGGGGCGACCAGGCCAAACTACTCTACCTCGATATCGGGGCATACGAGAACGGGTACTCCATCCGGGGCCGGTACCGAATAGAAGGTGAAACAGTGAAACTGAGCGTGAATTTGTTTCGCAACAATAAGGCCCTGTCTCCTTCGCCTTTTGAGGTTATTGGAAAGCAAAATGCCATTCAGGAATTGATCAAAGCCACAATGAGCAAAATAGCGCCTTTACTTAAGGTAAATTAGAGCCTATCCGACAACCTCCTTTTTAGCCTCAAAGGAGGTTGTCGGATAGGCTCTTAAAACGGGAATGCCTGCGCGTTCACACCGCCCAATACCCTAAATATTTCAAAAACAGTTTGGTCAGGTTTTCCGCATCGGAAATGCCGCGGTGGTGTGTACCCGAAAATATTATGCCTTCGCGTTCCACTGCTTTGCGCAATCCCATGGACCGGCGCAATTGTTTCATTTGCGAATACTGCTCCTTTAGGTTGACATGATGCTCGGCCCAGGCGCTTTCCAGGCGGTGCAGTTGGCAGTCGTTTATAAACATTTTTTTGTCAAAACTGCCCCACGAACAAAGCACATAGTCTTCTTCGTCCATGTGCGCCCAGTTTTGAAACTCTTCGATGACATTGGGAAACGTATCAGCCCGGTTCACATCCTCCTGGGTGATGCTGGTGAGGTCGCGGCAAAACGGGGAAAGAACAGGGTGTAAGACAGGGCGAACAAATCGGTTAAACTTGCCGCGCACATCCCCGTACTGGTTTACCCTGAACGCACCGATCTCGATTGTTTCGTGGACATAACCCGGCGGGGCGCTTTCCCAGCAAGTGGCTTCAAGGTCATAAATGATGTAATTTTTCATCTCAAGCGTGTTTTGCGGCGCTCGTTTGAGTCGCAATGCAACAGGGGACACAAAGTTTGGGCAAAAGTTCGGAGTTTTGGCCAAAATTCTTGAAACCCATGCGCGTAGCCCTTCTGACGACGTACCCGCACGGCGGGGCTGGTATTGCATGCCGGCGCTTACAAGTTGCCCTGCGTGATAGCGGTGTTTTTGCTGACTTAATCACGCGCGAAGACACCCCGTCTCGTTGGCCGTTTTTTGCCGAACGGCTGTCATTCCTCCCGTACGAGCGCGATAAAAGTGTACGCTTCGCTTTTTCATTGGCCAATTTTGGCTCGGATTTGAGCAAAAACCATGTTATCCAGCAGGCCGATGTACTGCACCTGCACTGGATCACCCAGGGTTTTCTGTCGCTGCAAAACATCAGCCAACTGGCCAGACTCGGCAAACCCATCGTTTGGACCCTACACGACATGTGGGCGTTCACCGGCGGTTGTCATTACAGCGGCTCCTGCAAAAACTATGAACAAACCTGCGGTAGGTGCCCGTTTCTGCGTTGGCAGGGCGAAAACGACCTTTCCCACCGCATATGGCTTCGCAAGAAAAAAGAATTGCCAGCCAATCTGCACATTGTCACCTGCAGCGAATGGCTGGCTAATCTGGCACGCGAAAGTGGCTTGTTACGTCAGTATCCTGTTGCGTCTATTCCCAATCCAATTGACACTGGGATTTTTTCGCCAAGTGATGCGGGCAAACGCCATGCGTTCAGGCACAAGCACGGCATTTCGGATTCGTCACTGGTCTTGCTGTTCGTGGCAGTCAAGGTTCAGGACGAGCGTAAAGGATTTCACTACCTCCAGCAAGCGTTGTCTGAACTCCGACAAAGCCGCCCGGAACAACAAGTTGACTTGCTTGTGCTCGGCGCCTCCCGGCCGGAGGACCTGTCGGCACTACCCTACCCTGCCCATGCCTTGGGCCTGGTGCGAGAACCGGAGAAACTGGCTGAGATTTACGGCGCTGCTGATATTTTCGTTATTCCTTCCTTGGAAGACAACCTGCCGAACACCGTCATGGAATCGCTCGCATGCGGTACGCCCGTAGTTGGGTTCCAAACGGGTGGAATTCCTGAAATGGTAGGGCACAGGATAAACGGGTACATAGTGCCGCAACGCGACACACGCGGCCTTGCAGAGGGCATTACATGGGTCGGACAAAACCTGATGGGCCTCCGGCTGGCAGCACGCGAAAAAGTAGCGCGCGAATATGCCAATGCCGTTGTAGCAAACAGGTATACCGCCTTGTACCAAAAGTTATTAGCCGGCAATAGCAGCAATACCGGGTAGTTCACGCCCTTCCAAATATTCGAGCATAGCGCCGCCGCCGGTGGACACGAAACTGACCTTTTTGGCTAATTTCATCTGATTGACAGCAGCCACGGAATCGCCACCACCTACCATCGTAAATGCGCCTTTCCCTGTGGCACGGGCCACGGCTTTGGCCACGGTTTTTGTACCATCAGCAAACGCAGGCATCTCGAACACGCCCATAGGACCGTTCCAGATAATAGTTTTGCTCTGGCGAATAACGCGGGCATAAGCCTTTGCTGCCAGCGGCCCGATATCAAGGCCCATCCATCCGTCGGGAATCTGGTGGCTGGGGCATACCTGTACAGCAGCGTCGGCTGCAAATTTGTCGCCACACACGGAGTCCTTGGGCAAGAGCACTTTTACTCCGGCAGCCTTGGCTTTTTTCATAAATTCTTTGGCGGCTTTCACTCGGTCCGGCTCTACCAGGGAATTGCCTATGGTGCCTTTTTTGGCCAGCATGAACGTGTAGGCCATAGCCCCGCCGACGATGATGTTGTCAGCAAAATCGAGAAACCGCTCCAACAGCACGATTTTGTCGCTCACTTTGGCTCCGCCGACTACGCAAGTCACAGGTTTTTCCGGGTTTTTGATCACCCGGTTTGCGTTTTCAATTTCGCGCTCCATGAGGAGGCCAAAACACTTGTTTTTTTTGTCAAACGAATTGGCTACGATGGTTGTGCTGGCGTGGGCGCGGTGCGCTGTGCCAAAAGCATCGTTCACATAAACATCGCCCAAGGCGGCCAGTTTTTGGGAAAACGCCGGGTCGCCTTTTTCTTCTTCCGGGAAAAAACGCGTGTTTTCCAAAAGCAGCACCTCGCCCGGCTTGAGTGCAGCGGCTTTTTTGACTGCGTTTTTGCCAACGCAGTCATCGGCAAAATGAATGCGGGTTTTCAGTTTGCGGCGCAGGTGTGGCACCAAGTGCTTGAGTGTAAATTTTTCCCGGTTGATACTGCCATCGGCGTTGAGTTTTTGGAGCGGCCTGCCGAGGTGCGACATCAGTATGACCGAACCGCCATTGTCGAGAATGTGCCGGAGTGTGGGCAGCGCCTCACGGATGCGCGTATCGTCTGTGATTTTGTAGTCTTTGTCCAATGGGACATTGAAGTCCACACGGACGAGGGCTTTCTTGTTTTGGAAGTTGATTTTCATACGAATAATGCATTGTGTGGTTGGGTACCTCAGGGCGCGGCAAACTTAGTGGATTTGGGCAGTATCGTGTACAATCGCTGACGGCCAGTTTCGACACAAAAAAATAGGCCTCGCAAAAAAATCAATTGTCGCGAAAATCCGACACTAGAAATACAGCCAAAGATACCCTCCCCCTACCTTTCGCCGCTATACAGCATACCCATGAAAAAATACATTTTCCTCCTCTTCCCTGCCCTACTCGCGGCCAGCACCCTGCTTCATGCACAAACCAACCCGGCGGCGAAAACCGTGCTCGACTCCTGCCTGGCCCCTGAGCCGGATTGGGTCAAAAATGCCACGATCTACGAGGTTAACCTGCGCCAGTACACAGCGGAAGGCACGTTTGATGCATTTGTCAAGCAACTTCCCCGTCTGCGCGAGATGGGCGTGGATATTCTTTGGTTTATGCCAATCCAGCCTATCGGCACGGACAGCCGCAAAGGCACGCTTGGCTCGTACTACTCTATCCGCGACTACACCGCCACCAATCCTGAACATGGCTCGCTGAAGGATTACAAAAAACTGGTGGAGCGTGCGCACGCACTTGGCATGAAGGTCGTGCTCGACTGGGTGGCCAACCACACCGCCCGCGACCACGAGTGGACCCGAAAACATCCCGACTGGTATGTTCGAGATGCCAATGGGGCTATTGTTGCGCCGTTCGACTGGACGGATGTAGCTAAACTCAACTACGACCAGCCAGCAATGCGACAGGAAATGATCAAGGAAATGCTGTTCTGGGTGCGTGAAACCGACCTGGACGGGTTTCGTTGCGACGTGGCTGGTGAAGTGCCGGGTGACTTTTGGGAGGCCGCCCGTGCAGCTGTTGAGGCTGTCAAGCCAGTCTGGTTTTTGGCCGAGAACGCCGACCAGCTCCATTTGCTCAATCGGGCGTTCAATACCAACTACGGCTGGCCTTTTCACCATGTGATGAACGATATGGCCAAGGGGGAAAAATCAGCGAGCGCTGTATTTGACCTGCTCCGTGAAACAGCAACCACCTACCCCAAGGGCAGTTACGCGATGCAGTTCATCACCAACCACGATGAAAATTCGTGGCAGGGAACCGAGTACGAACGCCTTGGGTCGGGCGTGGAGGCATTTTCGGTGCTATACTACACAGTGCCCGGCATGCCGCTGATTTACTCCGGCCAGGAGTCAGCCTTTAATCGGCGTTTGCAATTTTTTGAAAAAGACCCGATCGATTGGGGCACCTATTCGTTGGCACCGTTTTATACCAGACTAAACATGCTCAAGCACCAAAATCCGGCCCTCTGGAACGGGCGGCATGGCGGCCCCGTACGGGAAATCAAGCATGAAAAACCGGAACACATTGTAGCATTCAGCCGCTCTGTTGGACCCAACAAAGTGCTGGTGGTGCTCAATCTATCGAACACCCACACAGAGATCAACCTGCAAGTCATGGGTGACGCGGGTATCTACAACGAATTTTTTTCCAATACTCAAACAACGCTGGCCCCGCGTACAAAACTCAACCTCAAACCCTGGGACTACAGGGTTTATGTTTTTGAAAAAGAAGCACCCCGGCCCGTACGCACCTTCGAATCGTTGGAAAAAACAGGAAATGGCCTGCGCATTCGCACCAGCGACGGCATGTTCCAAATCACGACGTTCACGGAAAGTGCTTTTGAGATCGCTTTCGAACCGAAAGGCGAGACCAACGCACCCTCCAATGCCGTCGGAACCCAATCGCAAAAAGTACCCGCGGTGGTTTCAGATGGACCCAAAAGCATCGAGTACATTACGAATGGCCTGTCGCTTGTCATCCAGAAGTCGCCGTTTCATATAGAGTGCCGGTACAAGAAAAAACCACTTTTTACCGAGGAGTCAGGCTATTTCGATGATGGCTTCCACCGAGGTTTCCGTTTCCGTCTCGACGACTCCGAGCAACTGTTCGGCGGCGGCGAACGCGCTATGGGCATGAATCGCAGGGGCAAACGGCTCAAACTCTATAACCGCCCCAGTTACGGCTACGAGAAAGAAGCCGACCTCATGTACTATTCCATGCCCATCGCCATTTCTTCCAAAAAGTACATGATCGTGTTCGACAACGGTGCCAGTGGTTGGCTCGATCTTGGCGCTACTGATCCCAATGTCCTGTCGTTCGAAGCGGTGGGCGGGCGTATGAGCTACCTCGTAGTGGCCGCCGAGCAGTGGGCTGAACTGGTCACTACCTTCACCGGCGTGACCGGCCGCCAGCCCATGCCGCCCCGTTGGGTATTGGGCAATATTGCCTCCCGAATGGGCTATCACAGCCAGGCACAAGTAGAAGATGTAGCGGAACGATACCTCGAAGATAATATCCCGCTGGATGCCGTGGTGCTCGACCTTTTTTGGTTTGGACCGGATGTGAAGGGCCACGTTGGCAACCTGGACTGGTACCGGGATTCGTTCCCAGAACCCGAAAAAATGATGGCCAGCCTCAAAAATCAGGGTGTCAAAACTATCCTGATAACCGAACCCTTTATCTTGAAAAATACCAAAACATTCGATGAGGTTACCCGCCTCGAATTGGTGGGCAAGAACGCCACTGGCAAGCCCTATTTGTACGATTTTTACTTCGGAAACACGGTATTGCTTGACATTTTCAAGCCGGAAGCCAAAAACTGGTTCTGGGAAATTTACAAAAAACATACCCTGAGCGGCGTGGACGGCTGGTGGGGCGACCTCGGTGAACCGGAAATGCACCCCGACGACTTGTTGCACGTGAACGGCCGCGCTGACCATGTACACAACCTGTATGGCCACGAATGGGCCAAAACTGTTTTCGAAGGGTTTCGCAAGGATTTCCCTCAGCGCCGGCCTGTTATCTTGATGCGTTCCGGATTTGTTGGTTCCCAGCGTTACGGTATGTTACCGTGGTCGGGCGACGTGAACCGTACCTGGGGCGGGTTGAAACCGCAGGTTGAGCTGGCGTTGAGCATGGGTATGCAAGGTCTGGCCTATATGCACTCCGATCTGGGCGGTTTTGCCGGAAATTACCGCAATGCCGAGCTGTATACCCGCTGGTTGCAGTACGGTGCATTCCAGCCGGTGTTCCGCACGCATGCACAAGAGGAGGTGCCTGCCGAGCCGGTCTTTTGGGACGACAGCACCAAAAACATCGCGCGGCGCTACATTCAACTGCGCTACGACCTGCTGCCCTACAACTACACCCTCCTGTGGGAAAACAGTACCACCGGCTTACCCATGATGCGCCCTCTCTGCTACGCCGACGGCGACCCGGCCCTGCTGGCCAACACGACGACCTATTTGTGGGGCAACGATTTTCTCGTCAGCCCGGTGGTGGAAAAAGGTGCCGTTACACAAACGGTGCATTTCCCGAAAGGGGCCACCTGGCTTGATTACTGGACCGGCAAACCCTATTCCGGCGGGCAAACCGATCAAGTACCCGTTACGATCCAGGACATACCCGTTTTTGTGCGAGCAGGCGCATTTGTGCCTATGTCCGAAAAACGCCTCGGCAGCACCGAAGACTACGCGGCCAATTCACTGACCATTCACTACTACCACCACCCTGCCGCCACTGCCAGCAAGGGAACGCTGTACGAGGACGACGGCAAAACGCCGGATGCTTTTGCCGCCAATGCCTACTGGCAGGTGCAGTTCACATCCACGTTTACCGACGGCAAACTCACCCTGCGCAACCGCTCATTTGGGTTTGAGTATGCAGGAAAGCCGAAGGTGCGCTCGCTCCAGTACGTTATTCACGGCCTGACCGCGCCTGTCAAAACGGTGAAGTTGATTCGAAAGGACGGCAAGGAGCGGCAAGTTGCTGTGAATTGGAAACCGGAGGACGGCAAGCCGTTGTCGGTTTTTGTGGTGGAGGGGGAAGATATCGGGGTTGTGATAGAGTGAAAAATCAAAGTAACAGACTTACTTTTGCAAAAAAAACAGCCATGACGACACAGGATTCTTTGTCCGCCGAAATACTCAAAAAGATAAAAGAGTATGCCAGATCGGTTGATCCTGATGCAGAAGTAATTTTATTTGGCTCCCGTGCACGCGGCGATGCACACGCCGATTCGGACTGGGACATCTTGATCCTGATTTCCAGTGCCGTCACATTGACAGCCGAACAGGCATTTCGCCACAAACTCTTTGAAATCGAGTTGGAATACGGCATTGCAATCTCCACTTTTGTATATTCCAAAACAGACTGGAACGGCAAATTTAGGGCCACCCCGCTCTATGACAGCATCACTAAGGAAGGTACCGCGATATGAAGTCAGACAAAGGTGCCTACATCCTGTATCGGATTGCTAAAGCCGAAGAAACATACGAAGTTGCCCTGCTTCTTGCTAAGAATCAAAAATGGAATGCAACAATAAATCGGCTTTACTATGCTGTGTACTATGCCGTTAGTGGCCTACTGGCAAAAAACGAGATTGAAGCAAAATCGCATGCGGGCATAAAAACACAATTTTTGCTTCACTTTGTTAAGACTGGTAAGATCGAAATGCACTTGGGGCGGTTGTACTCTGATCTGTTCGACTGGCGACAAAAGGGCGACTATGGCGACTTTTTTGATTTTGAAGAAACGGATGTTCTGCCTCTCATGGCGCCGATAAGGCAGTTGATAGACGCTGTTTTAGAGGAAGTCGACAACGACCACTCATCGCTGACTCAGTAAAAAAATGGCCCCACTGCTCGTTCGGGTAACGCTGTTGTTTTAGGTTTTTTTAAAAAAAACAACTTGGATTGTCGTGGTTATCCAATGTTGTTTCGGAAATTCGCTTCTCACCAAAACAACTAGCTATGCGTTTTTTCCTTTCTTCCATTGTGTTCTCCTTCTGCATTTTTTCGCTGAAAGCGGGAAACCCTGTTACCCCGGTAACTACAGAAGTTACCGTTTACGGAACCGGTGCCCGAATCACCAGTTTCGCCTCCGTCAGTGTGCCTGCGGGGGCCTCAGAAGTTGTTTTTGAAAACCTGTCGCCCTATTTCAACAGCAATAGTCTGCAGGTGAAAATCAAAGGCGATGCCCGCCTGAACACGGCTATTTTTCAATTGAAACCGCCAGTGACAGTACCCGAAGACCCAAAGTCCCGCATCATCCGGGATTCGCTGACAATGCTCGGCGACATGCTGGTAGCCAACGATCAGGAAAACAAGGTGCTGGACGATGAAATACAGATGGTACAAAAAAACAGCACTCGAGTAGGGACGACCGGTTCGGGGCCAACTGGCACACTTACCGTTGCTCAGTTGCTGGAACTGGCCGATTTTTACCGGCAACGCCTGCTTGAAATCCGCTCCCGCCAACAAAAACTGACGCTCGTTCAGCGCAGCATAAAAACGGTGTACGACCGCTTGCAAACCGAACTGACCCGTTTGCAACCCAACACAGGCAACCAAACAGGCGAAATAACCCTTAAATTAGATGCCAACGGTGCGCAAAATCTGGAGATTACCTGCACTTATCTTGTGGGCAACGCTTCCTGGTCGCCGCTCTACGACCTGCGTTGTGCCGGTCTGGACAAACCCCTGCAACTCACCTACAAGGCCAACGTGCAGAACAATACGGGGTTCGATTGGAAAAATGTGGTATTGCACCTGTCCTCCGCTCAACCGCTTTCTAATAACAACCGGCCTATCCTGAATCCGGTCTACCTTGATTTCCGCGTCGTTGCATATTACCGGGATCAAAAATCGAAAGGGAACGAGAATAACTTGTACCAGATGGAGCAAATTGCAGTGCCAGCGGGAGCTGCACCGAATGACCTGATGCGTGCCGGCGCCCCGGACATGCCCGCTGTTGAGGCAGAATCAGAAGATGCGGACTTTTTGGCCATATTCGATTTGCCGACTCCGCAAAATATACTTTCTGATGGGAAGGACAATATCGTAACGCTTGAATCCAGAGACATCCCGGCCGAATATGAATACCACGCCGTGCCCAAGGTGGAGCCTACGGTTTTCTTGCTGGCAAAAGTGGCCAACTACGGCCAGTACAGCCTGCTGACCGGCCCAGCCAACATCTTTTTTCAAGAAACATTCGTGGGCCAAACCCTTGTTAACCCACAAATTACGGCAGATACACTCTTGCTTTCACTTGGACGCGACGATCAACTGACCATCAAGCGGGTTCAACCAAAAGACTTCACCGAGCGCCGGAAAATCTTCGGTTCCAAAATTCGGGAAACCTGCCTGTACGAGATTTCGATCAAGAACAACAAATCGAAAAGTGTCACGGTGGATTTGCTCGATCAGTTTCCAATCTCCAAACAAAAAGACATTGTGGTGGAATTGGAGGATCGCGGCGGCGCCAAAGTCAATCCCGAATTCGGCAAACTCGAGTGGAGTGTGGAAATACCCGCCGGGCAAACCAAAAAAGTACGGTTTTCCTATTCCGTGGAATATCCCAAGGACAAGGGCGTTGGGTATTTCAAGGGTTGATCAGCGCGTAGTTTTTTCCGTCGCCTTTACTTTGCCCAGTATGACAGCCGATCCGGCACAGCCGGGCACAAAGGCTGGTACTAGTTCTCCAGCAAGTTGACTGCTTTTTACAACGGACAAAAAAGTGTGGGCCAGTTTGGCTTCGGTTATGAACAGGGGGCAATTTTGCCACTTAAACGCTATGCTTTGACCATTTTGAGTGCTAAAAAGCATACTCCAGACCCAAAAAGCGGGACAAATCCGGTGGTATAGCATCGCATCGCTAAAATTAGCGATTCTGCCATTCGCTCCTCGAAATACTTCTTTCATCCAATGTTTTCAAGACAGACGCAAATAGCGCTTGACTTTCGCGTTACACCGTGCAACAAAGCCTAACGGTTTTGATCTTTCGGTTCAGCATTTTTTCACAAAAACAAATTACACATGAAGCAACTGCTCCTGTTGGCCCTGTTAGCCAGTTTCCTCTTGCCTGCGCCCGCCGCTTACGCGCAAGATGTTCCCAAGTATAACCCCGATGACATCAACATCCCGTACAAAAAGTACACCTTACCCAATGGCATGCGCTTGTTGGTTCACGAAGACCACAAAGCCCCTATCGTTGCTGTGAACGTGTGGTACCATGTGGGTGCCAAAAACGAAAAACTCGGCAAAAGCGGCTTTGCACACCTGTTCGAGCACCTCATGTTCAATGGGTCGGAAAATTTCAACACGGATTATTTTCAGGCACTTGAGGCTATTGGAGCCACCGACCTGAACGGCACTACCAACGAAGACCGCACCAACTATTTCCAAAATATTCCTGTCGGCGCGCTTGATCAGGTGCTCTGGCTGGAGAGTGACCGCATGGGTCACTTGCTCGGTGCCATTGATCTGGCCAAATTAGACGAACAACGCGGCGTAGTGCAAAACGAAAAACGCCAGGGCGAAAACCAGCCCTATTCCCGCGGTTGGGACATTGCCCAAAAGGAGATGTACCCGCCCCACCACCCCTACGGCCACACCGTCATCGGTGAAATGGAAGACCTCAATGCTGCCAGTCTCGAGGATGTACATGAATGGTTCAAGGCCTACTACGGTGCGGCCAATGCTGTGTTGGTCATTGCTGGCGACATCACTCCCGAGGCTGCTTACGAAAAAGTGATCAAGTATTTCGGCAATATACCCGCCGGCCCGACCATCACACGACCCGGCCTGAACATCCCAGTGCGTAACTACGACACCCGCGCTTCGTACCAGGACCGTGTGCCCGAAGAGCAAATTTCCATGATCTGGCACATGTCTCAGTGGGGCACCCAGGAAACCGTTTGGCTCGACCTCGCCACTGATGTCTTGTCGGCGGGTAAAACCAGCCGGTTGTACAAAAAATTAGTGTACGAAAAACAACTCTGCTCCTCCGCTTCTGCTTTCATAAACCCCAACGAGATTTCAGGCGAATTGATCGTACAAGCTAATGTAAAAAAAGGCAAATCACTCGAAGAAGTCGAGAAGGCGATCAACGAAGTCCTTGAAGAATTTATCGCCAAAGGCCCGACAGAGGAGGAGACCTCCCGCATGAAAGCGGCTTACTTTGCCAATTACATCAAAGGCCTCGAACGCATTGGCGGCTTCGGCGGTAAGAGCGATATTCTGGCTGAACACGAGGTGTACGGTGGCAGCGCAGATTATTACAAGAAAAAGCTCCGCTGGTACGAGCAAACGACTGCCAAGGATATTCACAACGCCACTAAAAAATGGATGACACGTGGCCGTTTCACGATCACCTGCCACCCATACCCCGAATACTCCGTGACCGGTACCGAAGCTGACCGCAGCAAGGCACCCATAGTAGATGCCAAAGTGAACGCCCAGTTCCCTGATATCCAGCGGGCCACACTGAAAAACGGCATGAAGGTGGTGCTTACACGCCGCACAGAAAGCCCAACTGTGGTGATGAATATGCTGTTTAATGCAGGCTTCTGCACGGACAAAATGCAGGGCGGCAAACTCGGTCTGGCCAACCTTTCCATGAATATGATGGACGAAGGCACCAAGTCGTTGACCAGCCTGCAAATCAGCGAACGCCTTCAAGTGCTTGGGGCTTCTATCAGCACCCGCAGCGACCTGGACTACGCCTATGTAGGATTGAACGCCCTGCGCCAGTCACTCGACCCCAGTCTTGACCTTATGGCTGATGTTGTGCTCAACCCGTCGTTCCCGGAAACCGACCTGACGCGCTTGAAAAATCAGCAAATCAGCGGCATTCAGAACGAAAAGAAGCAGCCTACCGGCATGATTTTCAGGGTGCTCCCCGAGTTGCTTTACGGCAAAGACCACCCCTACGGTATGCCCATGAGCGGCACCGGTACCGAGGAGAGTGTTGCCGAACTCGGTCTCGCTGACGTGAATGGCTTTTACCAGCGCTGGATCAAACCGAATAATGCCACGATCGTTGTGACTGGCGACATCACCTTGCCCGAATTGGTGGAAAAACTGGAAAAGCGATTCGGTACCTGGGCTAAAGGCGATGTGCCCAAAAAAGTCATTCCTGAAGTGGCGGCTTCCAGCAGGAAAAAAATCTTCCTGATGGACCGGCCTGAAAGCCAGCAGAGTTTCATGGTAGCCAGCTACCTGACGAAGCCATACGGCCAGTTGGACGAAACAGCGATTGATCAGATGAATAATGTGCTCGGTGGCGACTTCACCAGCCGTATCAATATGAACCTGCGCGAAGACAAGCACTGGTCCTACGGTGCCCGATCCGGCATCATGAACACGGCTGGCCAGCGCCCCTTCTTCGTAATGGCTCCCGTGCAAACCGACA
>JBJXEZ010000375.1:0-8467 GCA_046153695.1 Saprospiraceae bacterium | reverse complement strand
GGCGGCGGTGTGATCGGCAACACCTCGCATACAAGTGTGGTGTCCAAAAAGCCGGTGATGACCGGTGGTATGGTTTCCAACACGGTGATGATCTGCTGGGTGGTGGTGCTGTTGCCGCAGTCGTCGGTGACGGTGAAAGTACGGGCGACGGTGTAGGCGTAGTGCCCGCAGGTGGCCGGATTGGGGTTTTGGGTAGAAACGTCGGTGTGTGTGAGGCTCACGACCATGCCGCAGTTGTCCACGGCGGTCAAGCCCTGGCCAAGCCCTGGCGGAGCGGGCAACGCGAATGTGTCGCAGCGCATGGTCACGTTGGCCGGGGCCAGCGTGATGAACGGCTTGGTGGTGTCGCGCACGACCACGGTCTGCATGGCGGTGGCGGTATTACCGCAATCGTCGGTGGCCAGCCACGTGACCAGCATAGTGAACGAGCCGGGGCAAATCGAATTGGTCGGCACGAAGGTGTAGGTCAGAGCGACGGCGCTGTCACAGTTGTCGCTCACAAAACTCGTGGGCAGGGTAGGGGTGAGGGTAGGGCAAAAAATCGTATCGTTTGCCAGGGCTGCCAATACGGGCGCAGTGGTGTCGCGAATGCGGAAACGAATGATTGTGCTGCCGATATTTCCGCAAAGGTCGGTAGCGCGGAAGGTCACATCGGCGTGCCAATTGCAGTCGTGAGCGATGATGGTCGGGTATGGTCCGGTGCCGAACAGGCCGGTGCCCGTTTGGCCGGTGGAGGTTGTCCAGGAAAAATTTGTCCAGGTGTACGGCGAGCAATCGTCTGTCACAGTCGCATTGCCGTGGGCATTTATCCAGGTTATGAGTGCGGTGTTGTCATTTCCGCCGCCGCATTCTTCCGTGAGCGGGGTACCTGTAATGGTAGGCGGAACGGTGTCTATGGCGCCGAATCTGGCGTTGCCGAGCAAGCGTTCGTTGCCGCAGGCATCGCGGGCGAAAAAATTAACGGCTACGAGCCCACGCACCTTGGGATAGCTTTGGCTGCCAATGGTTTGCGGTCCACAAGTGTTGGTGGCCATACTGTCGGCAAATGCGGCCATGACCTGGGCGGAGTCGCGCACCAGGCCGTTTATCTGCATGGTGTAGACGATCTGAGCCAGAGGCGTACACGAGTCAGCAGCGAGCAGCCCGGCACGGCGGTGAATCCAGTCTGACAAGACAGCGAGGTGGTTGCTCCCGGGCGGGGAGCAGGCGGCGAGGCTGTCCTGAGGTGCGCGCAGGATATCCGGCGCGATGGTGTCCACCGAAGAAAAAACAGCAGTGGCAGCGGCTGCGTATCCGCAGCTGTCGGTAGCGAGGAAGGTTACAGTTACGGGGGGCGGGCAGTTACCCGACAGGCTGGGTGGGGCGTTGTTCGAGTACGAGGCGATGCCGGAGGGATCAGTGGCTGCAAATGCGGCCATTTGGGCAGCCAGCCAGGCGGGGTAAGCAGCGGTTGATTGGGTACAAGAGGCGGAGCCGTTTTGTGGCAGGGTGGTCAGCGTTGGCGGCAGGGTATCCACCAGCACAGTGATTGTTTGGGTGAAAACGCCCGTGTTGCCGGAGTCGTCAGTGGCCAGCCAGGTGCGGGCGAATGTGCCGCCCGCGCAAAGGGGCGGCGGCATGGTTTGGGAAAACGTGACTATGGGATTGCCGCAGCTGTCCGTGGCTGTCAGGGTCGGTGGTGGCGGTACCTGGCTGATGGAGGCGTAAGTGGCTGTGGCGGGGGTGCCAGCAGTGATGACAACCGGCTTGGTCGTGTCCACAAAGCTGACAAAGAACTCAAATGCGGCGCTGTTGCCCTGATTGTCAGCCACTTGCCAGACAAGTTTGACAGTGTTGTTGTACGACCACGGGTCGGTCAATTGAAAGCCGGAGGCAATAGGATCGAAAGCAGACAGGACGATGTTATGGCCGAAATTGGACACGACAATCGGGGTGCCGATGTTGCCAGCCAGTGTGTTGGAGCAGGATACCGTTTTAATGACGATCGTGTTCGGGCCGGGGTAGTTGAAATTGAAAAAGCCCTGTTGGGCGTCAACACCGCACGGCAGAGCAATCCAGGCAAGAACGGTAAATAAGCCAAGCATAACCGGCGAGGCTATGCATAACCGGTTTTTCATAATTTGATGTTTCAAATACGGACGACCGCTGGCCGTCAAAAAATGTCCAGGGATAAAGGCTGACTTTCATGGATTAGGTAAGGATTAGCTGAAAGGAGGGTTTGGGGTTGGCAAGTTACGCCGTCTCGTTGTCTAATTTTTTGTCTTTAACGTTATTGTCGAGAAAGGCGTTGATGTCGTCAATGTTGTAGTCCTTGACAATCTGGCCGAGCGCGTTCACAGTAATGTTCATGCCACGCAAATCGGCGTGAACGGTCGGTATGGAGTTGTCGGGTTTGGGTTTGGATTTCGGTTTGTTTTTTTTTGCCATGGCAAATGTGTTTCAAAAGTATGGTTATTGAGCAGAATACTTCGCCGTTTAAGGCGGCTTGTGCTGGTATCTGACGGTTTGTGGGTCATTCCCCCAAAAAATGCGCCAATGCCGCGTGCAGCCGCCGCACTGTTTCTTCTTTTCCGAATACGGCGGCCATCTCGAACACGCCCGGGCCTTTCATAGTACCTGCCAGCGCGAGGCGCAATAGCGGCAGAATGTCGCCGGGTTTGATGCCATTATCAGCCATGTACTGCTTCATCGCCGCCTCCAGGTGCGTGGCCTCGTATGGATTTGCCACTCCAAACTGCCCAATGACCGCTTCAAAAGCCGGTTGCAAGGCAGGGGTCCATCTTTTTTGCAGCATGTCATTGTCGTAGGCACGCACAGGCTCGAACAAATAGTAGCCTTGTTCCACAAAATCGGGCAAAAACGTAACCCGCTCTTTCATCAGGGCGGCTACTTGCGATAGGAACGGCGTATCGGTTCGGTAGCCTTTGGTTTCGGCCAAAGGGCGGATCATATCAGCCAGAGCAGCGTTGTCGGTGGCCTGGATGTAGCGTTGGTTGAACCACTTGGCTTTTTCGTAATCGAACCTGGCTCCGCTCTTGCCGATGTGCTCCACGGAAAAAGCCTGTACGAGCGCGTCCATGCTGAAAATTTCCTGATCATCCCCCGGGTGCCAGCCCAGCAGGGCCAAAAAATTGACTGTGGCCTCTGGCAAAAAACCGGCTTCTCGAAAACCGGGAAAACGCTCTTCCGGCGTTTGACCAGCCCATGCCAGCGGAAATACCGGCATGCCGAATTTGGCACCGTCGCGCTTGCTCAATTTGCCGTTGCCTTCAGGCTTGAGGATCAGGGGCAAGTGCGCAAAACGGGGCATGGTGCCCTCCCAGCCAAAACCACGATAGAGCAGGACGTGGTGGGCCGTACTGGGCAGCCACTCCTCTCCGCGGATGACGTGTGTAATGCCCATGAGGTGATCGTCCACGATGTTGGCTAAGTGGTATGTAGGCATGCCATCGGCTTTGAGGAGCACTTTGTCGTCCAGTTCGCTGCTTTGAAAAACCACCTCGCCGCGGATCAGGTCTTGGATTTGAATAGCCTGGTCTGGCTCCACTTTCAAGCGCACAACGCAGGAAATGCCTTCTTTCAGGCGTTGTTGCACCGCCTCTTCGGGCAATGTGAGGCTGTTCTGGAGGCCGGAGCGCGTTCGGTGGTTATAGGTAAAATTGGCTTCGGCTTCGCGAAGCGATTCTAGGGATTCTGGTGTGTCAAAGGCGTAGTAGGCATGGCCGAGTCGCACTAATTCATGTGCGAATTTTTGGTAAATATCCTTGCGGTCGCTTTGCCGGTAGGGGCCATGATCTCCGCCAAAACCCACCCCCTCGTCTGGGATAAGGCCTGTCCAGCGGAGCGCCTCAATGATGTACTGCTCGGCACCGGGCACATAGCGGTTCTGGTCAGTATCTTCAATACGCAGGATGAATGTGCCACCGAACTGGCGGGCAAACAGGTAGTTATATAGCGCAGTGCGGATGCCCCCGATGTGCAGGGCTCCGGTGGGCGATGGGGCAAAACGTACTCGAACGGTCATTCGCTTGGCAGGTTTTAGCTATCGGATTTCGGATTTGAGCCTTAGAGGTTTTTGGGAGTTAGATTTTTTTTGTTTCCGTACAGAACCGACAAAGACTTGAGTTGTTACCAGAAACACGCTCAAAATGAAATATCAGCGCTCCAAAGCCAAAATTTAGCCGGTACTTTGCTTTTCAGATGGCAAAAGTAGGTCTTTTGTCAGGATAATCCGCTGCGCATCCGAACATCACGCATTCTACCCATGTATTTAGTCAAGACGCCCAAATTAGTGCAAGCCTTATGGCGAAGCTGCCTTTGGCAAGTGCCGACTCGGGAAAATGTACTTTTTTTGACCTTCGACGACGGGCCAATACCCGAGGTCACACCGTGGGTGCTGGACACCCTGAAGAATTACGAGGCCAAGGCCACTTTTTTTTGCGTCGGCGAAAATGTGGCGCGGCACCCCGATATTTTTCACCGCCTGACGGCCGAAGGACATACCGTGGGCAACCACACCCAAAACCACCTCAACGGCTGGGACACCGACACCGCCACTTACCTGCATAATGTGCGCCACTGTGCCCGATTGGTCGAGAGCAACCTTTTCCGACCGCCATACGGCAGGCTTCGGCCCCAACAGCGGGCGTTTCTGGAGCGCCATTACAAAATCGTCTTCTGGGACGTGCTCAGCGGCGATTTTGACCCGGCCCTGTCCGCCGAACAGTGCCTGAAGAATGTCGTGGATAATGCCCATGCAGGATCTATCGTGGTGCTGCATGACAGCCTGAAAACCGTAGCCAAACTGCGCTACACACTGCCAGGTATTCTGGACCACTTCGCTGCACTCGGTTTTCGATTTGAAGCCCTTCCAAATACCGTGGGCACCGTGGCTCCAGTAGCCTTTACAAACTATCAAGCCCATTAACCCCTTTCGCACATGCAAGAACGCTATATTACGAAGCTACATCAACAAGACCAAGCCGTTATCGGCGAGTTGTACGATGCCTATGGTGGTGCTCTGTACGGCGTGGTGCTACGCATCGTGCAACAACCCGAAATAGCTCAACAGGTGCTTCAGGACACGTTTTTGAAAGTGTGGCGCAACGCTTCGGGTTACGACTCCACCAAGGGGCGCCTGTTCACGTGGTTGGTCAATATCGCCCGCAACACAGCCATTGATGCCACCCGTTCGGCTCAGTTCCGGCAACGGCAAAAAACCGATTCAGCGGATGCCCTCGTACATATTCCCGACAACCACTCGCTCAATCCGGATCACATCGGCGTTCGGGAACTGGTGGGCCGTCTCGACGAGAAATACCGGCTCCTTATTGACCTGATGTACTTTCAGGGTTATACCCAGGAAGAGGCCGCAGAAGAAACCGGTATCCCGATCGGTACAATCAAAACGCGCCTGCGCTACGCTATTAGCGAATTGCGCGGCCTTTTCGGCGAAGGGCAGCCGATTGTTTTGGCTGTCCTTTTGGCAACGCTGCTTCGTTCTTTTTTTTAAAACATACCCTATCAACCACTCCGTTACGCAATGGACATTCGATCCTTCATACAATCCGGCATATTAGAATCTTACGCGCTAAACCAGTGCTCGCCTGAAGAACGGGCTGAGGTGGAGCGCATGACAGCCGCACACCCGGAAGTACAGGCTGAACTCGATGCTATTGAACAGACGCTGGAGCAAGTGGCCTTTGCCAATGCCGTGCCTCCACCTTCTGGCCTAAAAGAGCACATCCTGAAAAGCCTGCCTAACGATGTATCGGGTACTGCGCCCGTATCCGGGTTCCGGTTGCTGCCCGCCGTACTCTGGGTGGCGGTAATACTCCTGGCTGCCGTTGTGGCCTGGCAGGCCGTTCAAAAAAACAAAACAGAACAACAGGTAGCGGCCTTGGTAAAGCAGGTGACGGACTGCGAAAAACAGGTAGAGCAACACGCTCGTGTCCAGCAAATTGTGGACCTGCTGCGTGCCCGTGATACCCGCACGATCATCCTGAGCGATGCTACACCAGGAGCCGAAAACCCAAAGACTGCCACTGTTTGGCACAATGCGGCGCTTGGCAAAACCCTGCTCGACATTAATAGCCTGCCCGCGCCGGAAAACGGGACATATTTCCAGTTTTGGGCCATCGTGGACTCCAAACCCGTCAGTATGGGCATGGTGAACCTGAGCGAAAGCGATTCGTGGCAGTCGCTGCCTTTTGTTCAAAATGCTCAGGCGTTCGCAATTTCGGCCGAGAACAATCCAAACGGCAATCCGATACCCACGGTGGTGGTGGTGGTAGGGAAGGTGTAGACATAAATTCGTTTTTTAGAGTAATACACTCTGTTTCTGTGTTTTAAGCACTTGAAGAAAGTGCCGGGTTGTCGTCCTGAATTGGGGCTGCACATGCTCCAAACATCTCTGCAGTGTCTGGCGAACTTTCTCCCTACTTTTGCGCCATGCGGCTTTCCGTAGTCATTGTCAACTACAACGTTCGCGCCTTTTTGGAACAGGCACTCCTGTCGGTGCGCACAGCCATGCGGGGCATCGATGGCGAGGTATGGGTGGTGGACAACAATTCCTCGGACGATTCGGTGCGTATGGTGCGCGTGCGATTTCCAGAGGTACGCCTCATCGCCAACATAGACAACCCCGGCTTTGCAGTGGCCAACAACCAGGCCGTCCGCCAGAGCGCCAGCGAGTATGTGCTGCTGCTCAATCCCGATACGCTCGTAGAAGCCGACACGTTCCGCATGTGCCTCGATTTTATGGACGCACACCCCGACGCTGGTGCCCTGGGGGTCAAACTGCTCGATGGCAGCGGGGTTTACCTGCCCGAGAGTAAGCGCGGGTTCCCCTCTCCGTGGGTAGCATTTTGCAAAACGGTAGGCCTTTCCCGCATTTTTCCCAAAAGCCGCTTGTTCAACGGGTACTATCTCGGCCATCTTGGCGCCGACGAAACCAACCCCGTCGACGTGCTGGCGGGCTGTTTTATGTTTATGCGCCGCACCGCTCTCGACAAGGCTGGACTGCTTGACGAGGCATTTTTCATGTATGGCGAGGACATTGACCTGTCGTACCGCATCACTCAGGCGGGCTACCAAAACTACTATTTTCCTCAGGCCCGTATCCTGCACTACAAGGGCGAGAGCACCAAAAAGGGCAGCCTGAACTATGTCCGCACGTTTTATCAGGCCATGATCATTTTTGCCCGAAAACACTTCCGGGGTCGGCGTGCCGGGCTATTCGTGCTTATGCTTCAGGCCGCCATCTGGCTGCGGGCGGGCATGGCATTACTTTCCAATGCTGCGAGCCGGGTTTGGCTGCCAGTGGCGGACGCGGCGCTGCTGTTCGGCGGATTGGTGTTTCTGAAAGATTTTTGGGCCAGCTATTACTACAAAGACCTGCACTACTTCAAGGCTGCGGTATTATGGTTCAATTTCCCGCTGTACACGCTCGTTTGGTTGCTTTCAGTGTGGCTAAGCGGCGGCTACGACCGGCGTTACGACCTAAGCAAGTTGTTACGCGGTATCGGGTTGGGTACGTTACTTCTGGCGGCGATCTATGGTTTTCTCGATCTGGAATACCGCTCTTCGCGAGCCTTGCTGCTGTTAGGCGGCGTCTGGGCAGCGGGCGTGTTGGCCGCGTTGCGCATACTGCTACACCTGATTGAGTTCCGAAACCTGCGCATCGGAAAAGATCGGGTGCAGAACCTCGTAGTGGTGGGCAGCCCTGAAGAGAGCAAGCGGGCGCAAGAACTGCTTTCGCAGGCGGGCGTAGCGGCGAACCTGATCGGTACCGAACCTCCGGACCGTGCGGTGGAACGGCTTCCCGACCTCGTTCGGGTATTCGGCGTGGACGAGGTCGTTTTTTGCTCCAGAGACGTTTCCGGACAGGAAATCCTGAGCTGGATGACGCGCCTCGGCCCGAAAATTTCATACAAAATATTGCCCGAAGGCGGGCAAAACATCATCGGCAGCAACAGCAAGGACGAGCCGGGCGAACTGTACACCGCCGACATCCGCTACAATATCGCCCTGCCAGAACAGCGCCGGAACAAACGCGTGCTCGACCTCGGCATTTGCCTGCTCGTGCTGCTCGGACTGCCGCTCGCGCTGTT
This sequence comes from Saprospiraceae bacterium, assembly GCA_046153695.1. Classification (GTDB taxonomy): domain Bacteria; phylum Bacteroidota; class Bacteroidia; order Chitinophagales; family Saprospiraceae; genus M3007. The sequence goes on along the minus strand of JBJXEZ010000375.1, from coordinate 356 downwards.
TTTTTTCAAAAAAACAAAACCGCTGCTGCAAAACTGGCTGCCTGTGCTATTGGGCCGAAAAACGTGGGTTGGATACGCAACAATGCCGGGCATTGGGTCATTACCCCGACTCGCCCCGAGCGTGTTTTCCCCGTTGTCAGCCTGGGAGAATGCTGCACTTGACGCTGATATGGTGGAGCGGTTGAATTTCTTGTACGCCCGGGACTGGAGCGTGTGGCGGGATGCGGAGGTGGTTTGGCGGGCGGTGTAGGTTATTCTTTCTAAGAGCGTGATTAAATTTCAGTCGCCGGGCTGCAAGCGGCAAATGTTGCTTCATACTGCGTTAAAATTTTCGCCGTAGGCACCCGGCTACGACT
>JBJXEZ010000374.1:0-6301 GCA_046153695.1 Saprospiraceae bacterium | reverse complement strand
GTTAGGGGGTTAGGGGGTTAGGGGGTTAGGAGGTTAGGGGGTTAGGGGGTTAGGGGGTTAGGGGGTTAGGGGGTTAGGGGGTTAGGGGGTTACTGGTTGCGCGAATTTTCGAACCAGTAACCCTCTAACCTTCAAACCTTCAAACCTTCTAACCTAGTTTTTCTTTTTTAAAGGATTCCACTCGTCCAATTTTTTCTTCGCGTCTTCGGCGGCCTTGTTTTTTTTGATGATCTCCTCGGCCTTTTTGGCAGCCTCGTCGCCGACGGCCTTCCCCACTTCCTGAACAGCTTTTTCCTTGGCTTCTTCCACTTTCTGGTTCACTACAGTTTTGACCGTGTCTATGGCTTTTTGTGCCGTAGCCTCGGCTTGTTGTTTGGCAGCCTCCACTTTCTGGGTGGCTATGTTGCGCAGCGTGTCTTTGGCCTGGTTAATTGTGGCTGCTGCTGTGGCGGTGGCTTCCTCTTTGATGGTTTTATCGCCATCGCTGGGCAGGATTTTGAAGCCTACTTTGGGTTTGGTCATGGTGCCGGTGACGTCGAACCGGATGTTGATGTACTCGCCCTGGGCCACGTTAACGCCGAACTTGGAGGCCTCGCCCGAAATCCAGCGAAGGCCGCTGTTGGCGGCGCTGCCGATGGCGGTTTTTTCCAGCGCCTTGCGCGGGGTCTTGGTCAGAATTTGATAGTTCATCTCGCTGTTCAGGCCGTGCGAGCCGCCGATTTGCATGCTCACGTCGCGCACTTGTGCGTTGAACGGGCTGAGCGTAACCTTGCCGTCTTTGATTTCGAACGCGTTAGTGGAATTAGGCAGTTCCAGGCGGTTGAGGTAGCTCAGGTTCAACTTGGAGGCGATTTCGTTCATGGGCTTAAAGTTGTTGACCACGGCGTTGATCGTTTCGAGGAAACCTGATGCAGCCAACGTGCCCATGTCGGGCATCATGTCCTTGCCAAGCAGACCGCTGGTAGCGAACTTGGCGCTGAACTTGCCATCGAGAAACTGAGCAATGGGTGCCATCGCCTTTACGGTGGCAAAATTCTGGAATGCATCGCGAAATCCGATGTTGAGCAGGGCCATGTTCAGGTCGAACGACGGCTTGGCCGGTTCGTAGGTGCTGTACGCTCCGGCAAGGGCAATTTGGCCGCCAAGCACTTCCGCCACACAGTCGCGCAGAGCCGCCACGCCGTTTTTCACCACGATCTGCCCGTCCACATTTTGCAAATCCATGTTGGTATAGCGCACCTTGGCGAAGTTGGCGTTCAGGGTCATGTCCACATTTTCGGGCACAAGCATGACGGCCTGCGGGGCAGGGTTTTGCTCCGTCGGCGGCGTGTCGGTCATGTACGGGTTTAGGTCGAAATACGTGGACGACAGGTTGACCACGCCCGATACGGTGCGGTTATCGAATACAAAGTCCCAAGCGTTGAGGATTTGCCCGCTGCCGCTCAGGTCGCTGTCGCCGATTTTCATGCCGAAGTTTTCCACGGTCATTTTGTTTGGTGTGAAATTGCCCTTCAGGTTCAGATCAGTGAGCGTGTACGCACCGTACAGCAGTTTTCCGATAGCGCCATCCACACTGAAATCCCAGCGGTCAAATGCCTTTTCGGTGGCGACAGGCGCTGCAGAAGGCTTTTTGCCGGCCTCGGAAGCAGCGGCATCCTCGGTGACCCACTCATTGGCATCAAAGTACGACGAGCGCAAATTGAGGCTGCCGGTCATGGTTTTGGTCGTTGAAAAATACGCGAGGATGTTGTCCACCCGCCCCGAAGCGCGGATGTCGCTCTTGCCAAGCCGGGCATCAAAATTGGGTATAGCTACAAACTGGGGCGAGAGGCTGGCCGTCAGAGCGTTAATCCGTACAGAGGGCTGGCCAGCGGCTCGGTAGTTCATATTTTGAATGTCAAAATTCCCCTGCATCGTCACCTGGTCGTACTGGCCCTCGTCCACCTGGCGCATGGAGGCTTTGGCCAGAATATCGGCGTTGATGATACCGGTGAGTTCCTGCACTTCGGCCATCGGGAAGGCTTTCGACAGTTCGCCCAAGTTGAGTGTACCGGCGATTTTGGTGTCCACCGTCGGGTTTGTTACCGGGGTTTTCAAATTGAACCTGCCATGAATCGGGTTGGAGCCGATGCGCAGAGCAATGCGCGGAATATCCACAATCATCGAGTTAAGGTTGCTCGACGGGCTGTTCACGGACATATCGACAAAGATGCCGCTGATGCCCAGTGGCAGACTCGGGTATTTCACGTTACCATTGGCAATTTTCAGGTCAATCTTGAAAGCCGGGTAGGTAGTTTCGTTGTACTTGCCCCGCACCATACCACCGAACTGCACGGTACCGTCGGCTTTCACGTTGCCAAAATCCTGTGTGTACGCGCCGGGGACAATGGAAAGGAAACTTTTGAACGTGTTTTGCGGGGTACCGAACTTGATGTTCATTTCATAGTCCGTCTCGTTGGGCATCTGGAACCAACCATCCACCATGACCTGAAGGGCGTTCACCTGCAAGTCGTTTTCTTTGAACGTGAACTTCATCTTGGGCATGTCAGCGTTCAGCGTAGACTTCCAGACTACGTGGGCATCGCTCAGGTACTGCACGCCTCCGTAGCGTACGGATAGTTTTTCCACATCTGTTTCGGTTACGAGGTCGTAGATATCGGACGTGAACTCCCCCGATCCGGTGTGGTTGATGCTAAGTATGTCGGCCCGCATGGCCATTGCCCGGTCGTCGTAGTGTACCTCGCCGTTGGTTATGGCGTAATGTTCGAGTTTTACCGGGCTGGACTCGTCGGCAGGCTGTGCTTCGGGTGGCTCGGGTTTAGCGATGGCGTAATTGGCTGTGCCGTCCTCCAGCACATAAACATTGATTCTGGGTTGATCGAGGTACAGGCCCTTGACGGTGATTTTGTCACCAAAAATGGCCGACCACAGGTCAATCGCGAGGTCCATTTGCTTGCACTGAACGAGTTTCACCCCGTCGAACTGATCGACTCCGGTGATTTCCAGCCCTTGCAAGCCAATGGACAGTTTGGGAAAATGCCGAAATACGGAAATATCCACATCCTGAAAATCCATTTTGGCGTTGAGGCTTTCATTAGCGGCCTCTTTGACCTGCGCGACGATTTCGTCCTTAAACAAATACGGCAACGCTACCAGCGCCCCGATGAGCAAAACCAGCACTACTGCAATGCCGAACAAAAATTTTTTCATGGCGTATGTGTGTAAATTGAATCGATTGGTACGAGTTGCAAATGTCTTTCACTTTGTCCGCAAAGATGCGGCGCATATTCGTATTGCATAAACGGATCATTCCTACTTTTGGCGCATGAACTACAGCGTACATTTTTTGGACCGGCAAGAGGCGTTTGACAATGCAATGGAATCGCTCGCCGGAGCGACCTGGATTGGGTTTGATACCGAGTTTGTTGGCGAAAAAACATTCATCCCGGTGTTGTGCCTGCTGCAAGTCGTGGCCGAGCAGCACATTTTCCTCGTTGACACCCTGCGCATAAGCGACCTGGGCCGTTTTCTGGACATCGTTCACGATCCGGCAGTCCTGAAAATTACGCACGCGGGCGACAACGATTACCGTCTGCTGCACACGCTCTACGGAACCGTGCCGCAAAACACCTTCGACACGCAAATCGCCGCCGGGTTCGTGGGCTACAACTACCCCGCCGGGTTTGCCAAGATTGTGGAACGCGAACTGCGTATCACCCTCGCCAAAAGCCACACCGTGGCCAACTGGGAGGCCCGCCCCCTCGACCCCAAGGCCATTGACTATGCCGTGGAGGACGTGAAATACCTGCCTACATTGCACCACAAACTGACCCAAAAACTGCAGCGGCTGCACCGTGAAAACTGGGCTCGAGAAGAAAACCTCAAATGGGAAGATGCCGCCTATTACCAAGTGGAGCCGTACAAAGAAGTGCTGGCAAACGACTATATCCACCAGTTGGACTTTAAGGAAAAAATATTCCTGCTGCGCCTCTACGCCTGGCGGCGGGAAAAAGCACTGACACTCAATGTGACCAAGGAAACAGTGCTTCAAAACCGCCACGCCAGCGCCGTGCTACGAGCCATAAAAGGCGGCGAAAACGCATTCAAAGCCAACCGAACCTTGCACGAAGGCATCTGGCGCAAAAACCTGTCCGAATGGACGGCCCTGTGGAAAGCGCCCGACACCGATGCTGAACGGGAGTTTTTGAAAACGCTGCCCGCACCCGCGCCCGACGACCCCGACCGCGAATGGGCCATGGAATTGCTCTACCATTTCGTGAAACGCCAGTGCATCGAAAACGAGATCAGTTCTGCACTGCTCTTGCCACGCGGCGATTTCAACAGGCTCATTTCCGGCAATAACGACGACCCCTCCCTGCTCTCCGGCTGGCGCGCCGACCTGCTGGGCGACAACCTCGTTCAGTGGCTAACCCGACAAAAACCAATCTCTGTGGTTTGGGAAAACGGGGGTTGCGTACTGAAAATGGATTGAAAAACACGCCCCTACTGGGCCACGACACGCACCGTGCAGCGCCGCCCCGTTTTATCGTCCCGAATGTGCAGGCAGTAAACACCCGCCACAACATCGCGCGGGTTCCAGGCATGCATACTGCCCTGCCAAACCGTGCTTCCGGCCATATCGGTAAATACTACCTGGCTATCCTGCGACCAATCGGCAGGAACCATCTTCGGTAATCCGGACACCAGAGCGGTATTCGGACACACGGCAGGCTGGTCGAAATGTACCACGGCTATCGGCGACAGGTGTTCCGAGCCATCGTAGTCTTGCTGGCGCAACCGGTAGTAGCGCTCTTTGCCGGGGTCGGTGTCCTCAAATTGGTAGGTCAGATTGGTTTGGCTGTGTCCACTCCCCGGCACAAAACCGATTTCGTTGAAAACATTTCCATCCTGGGAGCGCTCCACACTAAAACCGCGGGTGTCCTGCTCGGAGGCCGTTTCCCACTCCAATACTACACCGGAATCCGTTGCTTTCGTTTCAAAACGCACAAGTTCGACCGGAAAAAATACCGGCTGCAACCACTGACTCACGGCAAAACCGTACAGCCGTGCAGGCACGGTAGTGGAACTTACCGTGATACGCTCGTTGGAAACATATCCGTAAACATTGTTCCGAAATACCAAACCCTCCACCTTGCCGGCGCCGGTATGCGGGCCAAGTTCGATGCGCCGTTTGTTTCCGCTGAAAAAGGCACCTCCCTGATAATCAAACAACAGCCAAAGGAAAATCGGCCCGTTACTCGGCCCATATCCCAGCAACGCGATCACACCGTAGGCCGTGATATCGGCGGCGGTAATCAGCCCGCCCACGTCGAAGGTTTCCACGTTCACCGCCTCGTGTGTACCCGCTGTGTTAGGCAACACATAATGCGTGGTGGCTTGGTTGACATAGTCTTTTGTAAACAGGTGAAGTACACCATCGTGGTAAAAAAGGGATTCACAATCAAAACTCGTGTTATTGGAGCCTTGGGGGGCGAAATTTGTCTGGTCTTCGTAGCTAAAATTGATGATCTGTACCTGCGCAGAAGGCACGGTCACGTTGCTGCCGGTGGGTATGGCCGAGAGGGCGAACTTATAAATTTTCAGGTCGGTACGGTTGCCATTGGCGTTGTTGCCAAAATCGCCGACGTAGAAATTGGTGCCGTCAAACGCCATGTCTTCCCAGTCCACGTTGGATGCTCCGCCCACGGTCACCGTTTGTAAAATCGTGTTGGTCAGCGTGTCAATTTTGTAAATACGGGGCGGGTTGCCGCTGTCATTGTGCGTCCACACCACGCCGCCAGCCATCTCGAGGCCCGATGTTTCGTTGAGCGTGGTGGACAAACTTGTTTTCGTCACCAGCGTATAGTTCGTAGTCGGATACACGCAGCTGCCATCATTGCTCGTAGCAAGCGGGTCGAAATTGGTCGCCTGCGGATCGGTACAGCCGGATTGGGCCATAACTGGAGCAGATGCGAGCAGGTTAACAGCCATCAAAATAAAAACGGTGCGCATAAAAAAACTGGTTGAGACGCCGCCAAGGTACCACTACAAGCCTATCGTTCAGCCAAATAACCGGGGGGGCATTTAATTTGTACAGCACTAGTATGTCTTTTTTACCCGCCACACCGCCTGCTGCTGGCTGGGTCGTCCTTCGTTGGCTACCAGCCAGTGTGATGCGTCCAACCAGGTGATGGACTCATATTGTCGGGCAAAAATGCACTTGGGCAGGCGCATTTCCGAGCGTTTCCCCTGCAAAAAACGGCTACCCGTGAAGCCCGTAAAAAAGTACGCCGTGGCTCGG
>JBJXEZ010000372.1:0-23222 GCA_046153695.1 Saprospiraceae bacterium | reverse complement strand
GCCACTGTTGATGGGTGCCGACATGGCCGAACGGCGGCTGCATTTTTTGCGCGAATTCGACTGGATTCGCAAAGGGCTTATGTTCGAACCGCGTGGCCATGATATGATGTCGGGCAGTATCCTGTACCCGCCGGCCGATCCGGCCAACGATATGGGGGTTTTGTTTATCGAAACCAGCGGTTGCCTGCCCATGTGCGGACATGGCACTATCGGCACCGTGACCATCGCCGTTGAAGAAGGTTTGGTGCTGCCCAAAACACCCGGCAAACTACGCCTCGAAACACCGGCGGGCTTGGTGTTGGTGGAATACCAGCAGGAAGGCCGGAAGGTAAAGTCAGTGAAACTCACCAATATTCCCTCGTTTTTGTACCGGGAAAAACTGGCGGTTGCGTGCCCCGACCTGGGGCTGCTGCATGTTGACGTAGCCTATGGGGGTAATTTTTACGCCATCGTCGATACACAGGAAAATTTTCGGGGCATCGAGCATTATACCGCAGGCGATCTCATCCGCTGGAGCCCTGTCCTCCGGCAACGGCTGAACGACCAATACCAGTTTCAACACCCGAACGACCCGCGAATTGCAGGCTTGAGTCACTTGCTCTGGACGGGTACACCACTCGACCCCGCCTCTACAGCTCGAAATGCTGTTTTTTATGGCGATAAAGCCATTGACCGGTCGCCCTGTGGCACAGGCACCTCGGCCCGTATGGCACAGTGGGCTGCTAAAGGAAATCTCCGGGTAGGTGATTCCTTCGTTCACGAAAGTATCATCGGGAGCAAATTCACCGGGCGCGTGGAGGCCGCCACAACCTGTGGCCCATACGACGCTATCGTGCCAAGTATCGAAGGCTGGGCACGGGTAACAGGCTACAATACGATCGTCATTGATACGGACGATGATCCGTATGCTTTCGGATTTCAGGTGATTTGAGCGGCCTTATTTTTTGACAAATTTCCCTGCCGCCGCGCCGCCCTTTGCGTAGATTTTCCAAAAATAAATCCCAGATGTCATACCCGGCATCTGCACTTCCAAACGCGGTGATTCTGTAGATGCGGGTTGTTCCAAACGAATCACCAATTGGCCGTTGGTATTAAAAATATCCAGCAGGATATCCCCCGCCGCATTTTTTACAACAAAAACGGCTTCGTCGGTAACAGGATTTGGAAAAACAGCAGCCTCGACGGCAGGCGGGGCAAGATCGTGTTTTGGGCCAAGCACCGTTAAGGCTTTTAGAACGGCGGCAAGGGCATCCACACGCCCATAGCCATAGGTGTTATTCGGATAATTTTGGCCATAGTTGTCGGAGCAGTCGGTTGTATCGAACCCGGGAACAGCGGTTTCTTCGATAATATCCTCGATGATGTCTACCTCACCAGCCAGATCAGGACGGGCCGAGAGCACCAACGCTACAAGGCCCGCGACGTGTGGCCCTGCCATGCTCGTACCCCAATAATGCGCGTATTCGCCGTTGCGCACGCTGGAACGAATGCCCGCTCCAGGTGCCACTACGTTGGGCTTCACGCGAAAACTGCTGTCAATGGCGACTGGTCCGCGGCTACTGAATCCCGTGATGGTATCGTTGTTTTCGGTGGCACCCACGCTAAAACTTTCCTCAAAATAGGCTGGCGGGCCAGTGGTGCTGGCACATCCCTGGGAGCCGGAGTTTCCGTTGCTCACCACCACCACTACGCCAGAGGCGCGCAGGGACACCACCGCCTGGCGCATCAAGGCATCCACCGTACGGTCAGTGCAGCCTTCGCCGTAGGAGCAATACCAGGAGTTATTCACGACATGCGGTGCTTTGGTTGGGTCAGGGTTGAGGCCGTCAAGGTCAGTTGGTGCAAGAAACCACTCGAAGCACTCGATGTACGAGGAGGGCTTGCCATTTCCGCGTTCCATATTACGGCAGGCGATCCACTGGGCACCCGGTGCTACACCTATCTGGTTGCCCTGTCCATCATCGCCCACCATTGTACCCATCGTATGGGTGCCGTGGCTATGGTCATCGCAAGGGATTTTCGAGTTTACACCACACGGATTGTTCGACGGATCGGGAATACTGTCGCCGCTGAGCGGGCTGATTTCGTGGATGGCATCGTGCCAGTTGTAATTATGGTTGACATTGCCGCTGAAGTTGTCGTAGCCGCGGTAATGGGGTTGAATTGCCCGATGTTCCCATTCATAACCGGTATCGGCACCTGCCACGGTGATACCTTGTCCTGTGTAGCCCATGGCCCAGACGGCGGGTGCATTTATTTTTTCGATACCCCATTCAAGTGTCCCGCGTTGAACGACGGACGTAGATTCGGCCTGTGGTCGGGGCAGGGTGAGCGCGATAGTCGGGTCAGCCACCAATTGAGCAACTTCGGGCAGTTGTGCCAGTTCATTGGCCAAGGCAGCATCAGCACCAGTCACGGCTAGAGCATTAACCAGGTAAAAACTGTTCGCTGTGGCTTGACGTTCGCGGAGGATTTGGCGCACGTGAGCCTGACTCCGTTCAGCCACTTGCACCAATCGGTTTTGGACAAACCGCGCCTTTTCGGTTTTGCCGCTGACCCGGGCTGCTGGTGCGAGATCGGCTTTCTCCCGAAAAACCACAAGCAGGTCGGCCGTTTCACCTTTTGAAAACTGGTTTTGCAGCCCAGTTGCGGTTTTTTCTAAAAAAAGCGGCGTGAAATGAACGGTTTGGGCGACAAGTTGGAAACAAAAACAAATCGGGAACAAGACGGTTAGAGTGCGAAGCAACATGTTGTGGTGATGTAGTGGTGTTGTAGTTTTACAGGGGCCAAAAGTACGTTCACGCATTCAATCGGTACATTGGGCGAATGGCTAAATTGATCAAATACGGCATTCGGCCAAAACTATACCTTTGCCAGACAATCGATCAAGCACACCATGAACATTGCTATAGGTTGCGACCACGCTGGATTTCCGTACAAGGACGGATTAGTTACCATGCTCCAACGAGCAGGCCATATGGTACAGGACTTTGGTACCCATTCTTTAGAGTCGGTGGATTATCCAGATTTCGCGCATGCTGTAGCATCCGCCGTTGAAACCGGCCAGGCTGACTACGGTGTCGTCCTGTGCGGAAGCGGAAACGGGGTAGCCATGGCCGCCAACAAACACGCAAACGTACGTTGCGCCTTGTGTTGGATGGAAGAAATTGCCGTATTGGCCCGCCAACACAACAATGCAAACGTGATTGCCGTACCTGCGCGGTTTGTAGCCGAAATCCTCGCTCAGGCAATGGTGCGTATTTTTCTGACAACCGAATTCGAGGGAGGAAGGCACGCACGGCGTGCGGAAAAAATAGCGTGCGGGTGAATTTTGAAAAGTACGATTTCAGTTGGTGTTTTTACTACCACTCTTTTTTTCTCTGTGTTATCTAAGACTCTGTGAGCCTCTGTGACACTTTTTTTATGCCACGCCGGGCGGACAAAACGTTCGCCGCTCGGTTAAAAAACAGCCACACAAGCATGAATCGTTTTTTGATTTTTTTTCTTCTAGCCTCGACTGGCGTTTTTGCGCAGCAAACCAGACCAGTTGACGACTCGATCACCACGCGGCTCGGACTACGTCCCCGCATGTATACCCTTCCGGATGCCCGCGCCTACGGCGAAACGATCACGACGGCAGACATGAAAATCCTGATTGACACCCTCGCCTCCAACACGATGGAAGGCCGCGAAACGGGTGAAAAGGGCCAACAAATTGCCGCCGATTTTATCGCTCAACAGTTTGAGGATCTGGGCCTTCCAAAAGCGGCTGACCGCAACACCTATTTTCAAAACATTTACCTGCAACGCGAATCGTGGTCCGATCTCGGCCTGAAAGTGGAGGAGCAGGAGTTCAAAAATCGCTCCGACTACTTCGTTTTTGCCGCTCATAACGTCAGCATGCCATCCACCAAAGTCAAAGAAATAGTCTTTGTGGGCTACGGCATCGAGGATGGTAAATACAGTGACTACGGTAAGATGGACGTGCGCGGCAAAGCCGTGGTATTTTACAACGGCGACCCTTTGGACGACGCAGGGAAATCGCTGTTGACCGGTGTTGAAGCCCGCTCGGCTTGGGCTATGGATTGGAAACGCAAGGTGCAACTCGCCACTAACAAGGGTGCAACGATGGTTTTCATCATTGAACCGGACTTTGAAAACTTCTTCAAAAACAACCGGCGGCAAATGTCGGGACGGGGTTGGGAACCCTATTCCCCGAATGCAGCGGCGGCGGCGGCGAGCAACCCGGCTATGGTCAATAACGTGTTCGTTTCCATGGCCGTGGCCAAGGCTCTTTTTGGCAAAAAGGCCGACCAGGTGGAAGAAGCCCACGCAGCCTTGCGCAAACGCGGCGACTACAAGCCGGTCAAGTTCAAAACGGAGGCCGAGGTGCGCATGACAAAGGAAACCAAAACGCTGCAAGGATCGAACGTCGTGGGTCTGATCGAAGGCTCCGACCCTTCGGCGAAAAACGAATATGTCATCATCACGGCACACTACGACCACCTGGGCCTGCACGACGGAAAATTGTACACCGGTGCCGACGACAATGCTTCCGGGACATCCGGAGTGATCGAAATCGCTCGGGCATTCGCCAAAGCCAAGTCGGAAGGAAAAGGCCCGCGCCGCAGCGTAATTTGTATGCTCGTCAGCGGGGAGGAGAAGGGCTTGCTCGGCTCCAAGTTTTATGTGGACTTTCCGCTTTTTCCGCTTGATCGCACTGTGGCAAACGTCAACATTGACATGATCGGCCGAGTGGACAGCCGCCACGCCGACAATCCGAACTATATCTATGTGATCGGCTCCAACCGCATGAGCACAGACTTGCATGAGATAAACGAGTATGCAAACGCCGTGTACACCAAACTTGAACTGGACTACAAATACAACGACCCCAACGACCCAAATCGCTACTACGAGCGCAGCGACCACTACAATTTCGCGGAGCAGGGTGTGCCCGCCATTTTTTACTTCAACGGCACCCACCCCGACTACCACAAACACACGGACACTGCCGAAAAAATAGATTCCGCTGCTGCCGCAAAACGCGCCCAACTGGCTTTTTATACGGCTTGGGACTTGGCCAACCGACCCACCAGGATCACAGTCGATGTGCGAAAGTGAATGCGAGTATGTACTCCGGCAGAATACGTTCAAAACCTAAACTGCCGGAGTACGTATGCCTGACGTAATTACTTCGCCCGCATATACACTTCGATCGGCACACCGGTGAAGTTGAAGTTTTTACGCAACTGGTTTTCTAAAAAAAGTTTGTACGACTCGCGCACCCAGTTGGGGTTATTCACAAAAAATGCAAACGACGGGTAGTGCGTTGGCAACTGAGTAACATACTTAAACTTCGGGTAACGGCCCTTGACAGACGGTGGCGGCATCTTTTCTATGATGTCCAACATCAGTTCATTCAGCTCAGATGTTTTGATCTTTTGTGTGCGGTTGGCGTACACCTCCATCGCTGCGTCCACGGCCTTAAAAATGCGCTGCTTATCGTGCGCCGAAATGAACAGCACGGGTACATCGTCGAACGGCTCGAGGCGTTTTTTTATGGCCGCCTCATAGTCGCGGGCTGTGTTGGTTACTTTTTCAAGAAGGTCCCACTTGTTCACAAGAATGACGATGCCCTTGTGGCGTTTTTGGGCCAGGCGCAGGATGTTCAGGTCTTGCGACTCGATGCCTTGTGTGGCATCCAGCACTAACAGGCACACATCCGCCTCCTCCACGGCGCGAATGGCCCGCATGACAGAGTAGAACTCGAGGTCTTCCTCCACCTTGCTTTTTTTGCGGATGCCTGCCGTGTCAATTAACATGAACTCCTTACCGTACTTGTTGTACACGCTGTGGATGGGATCACGGGTGGTGCCAGCCACTGGGGTCACGATGTTGCGCTCTTCACCCAGCAAGGCGTTTGTCAGGGATGATTTGCCCACGTTGGGTCGGCCAATGATGGAGAACTTGGGCAACTCAGTCTCCAATTCAGGCTCATTGTGGATATGCTCCACAACGACATCGAGCAGGTCGCCAGTACCACTGCCGCTGATGGACGCAACGAAATGTGTCTCCTCGAAACCGAGGCCCCAAAATTCGTTGGCTTCCATGAGGCTGCGGTGGCTGTCTACTTTGTTGACTACCAGAAATACCGGCTTGGTGGAGCGGCGCAGCAATTTAGCCAGTTCTTCGTCCAGGTCAGTAATGCCCGTCTGGGCATCCACCATGAACAGAATGACGGCGGCTTCTTCAATGGCGACTCGGGCCTGGTCGCGAATGGCTGTTTCGAACACGTCTTTGGAGCCATGCACGAAGCCTCCCGTGTCTACGACAGTAAAGCGTTTGCCGTTCCATTCACAGAAACCGTACTTGCGGTCGCGCGTTACTCCGGAAAAATTGTCCGTGATAGCGTCTCTGGAACCTACCAGGCGGTTGTAAAGGGTGGATTTGCCTACATTGGGGCGGCCTACTATGGCAACTATATTTCCCATTTTTAGAAAGGTGTTTGGGCAAGGGAAGTGGTTTTTATACATTTGTGCCGCAGCGGGCTGCACAAAAAAAATTTCAACCGATTTGAAAGGGCCACAAAGGTAGCGTTTTCCCGTTACTCGTTGCGTTTCCCCAGCCATCCAAGCCGAGAGCCGTAATGAGCAAGATTCTTTTCAGAGACCCGAACATCACGATTTTCCAGAGCGCATTGTACCAGACCAACTCAACGGTGGTCTGTACGGATGATCTTGTATTGGTCGTAGACCCGGCATACCTGCCCGAAGAGGTGGCTGCGATTCGCGAATATGTGGAATCTATTCGCGAAGAACGTTCGGTATTCCTCGTGTTCACCCATTCCGACTACGACCATATCATCGGGTATAAGGCAATTCGGGCCGACAAGGTGTTCACGAGCGAAACAATGGCTGAAAATCCGATGCGAATGGCCATTTTGGAACAAATGCAAGACTTCGATGATCAAAACTACATCAAAAGGTCTTACCCGTTGGAGTACCCGGTACCCGACTTCAAGGTGTACCGTGATGCCGTTCAATATCGCCACCTGAGCACAAAAATGGCCTTTTATCTCACACCCGGTCATACTGCTGACAGCATGATGGTCGTGGTTTGGCAATTGGGCCTGTGTATTGCTGGCGACTACCTGTCCAACATCGAGTTTCCTTTTATCTACCAGAGCAGCGTGGAGTACATCAAAACGCTGGAGAAACTCCCTCGTATCCACGACCGCAACTGGTTTACCCGCCTCATTCCCGGCCACGGTGACCCGGCCCTCACGATTAATGACTGGCTCAAGCGCCGTACGGACAGCCTCGCTTACATTTATGGTCTGCGTGAAAGCATCGCCATGGGTACACCTTTCGATGTTGACGAGCTGCTTGCTCGCTACAACTTTCCACGTTCGCAACGCAAAGAACACGAGGCCAACGTGGCCCTTTTGCGAAGTGAACACGAGCAGGGCTTGTGGACATGGGATCCCGAAAACGTACCGGTGCTACCGGAACCTGTTCCGTTTGGGGAAACAACGTACTGATTATCGGCTACTCTGTCATGTCCATCGTGTGGAACACGTTCAGCACATCATCGTCCTCTTCAAGGCGGTCAATGAGTTTGATGACCTGATCCACTTCGGAGTCATTCAGTTTTTTAGACATGGTAGGCAGCCATTCCAATTGAGCGCTCGTCGGTTCGATCCCACGCTCTTCAAGGGCTTTTTGCATGGTGCCGAAATCAGAAAAGTCGGTGAACAGGACTGCATCCCCATCTTCGATTTTTATTTCTTCCAAGCCAGCATCAATGAGTTCCAGTTCCAGGTCGTCCCAATTGTGGCCCTCTTGTTTGGCCTTGAATACGCCTTTGCGGTTGAACATGTAGCTCACGCTGCCCGAGACGCCCAGCGCGCCGCCGCAGCGGTCGAAGTACATGCGCACGTTGGCCACTGTGCGGGTAGGGTTGTCGGTGGCAGTTTCCACCAGTATGGCGACACCATGTGGGCCGTAGCCCTCATACACCACCTCCTGAAAATTTTCGGCATCCTTGCCCAACGCCTTTTTGATGGCGTTTTCGACGTTGGTCTTGGGCATATTCGCTTGCTTGGCGTTTTGCACGGCAATGCGCAGGCGAGGGTTGTAGTCGGGGTTTCCGCCGCCCGATTTCACGGCCAGAGCGATTTCCCGCCCGATGCGGGTGAAGGTTTTGGCCATACCGGCCCAACGCTTAAACTTACGTTCCTTGCGGAATTCAAACGCGCGTCCCATGAACGTGTGGTTTTTATTAAAAAATGGTGAATCAAAAAAAGCGTGCAAAAGTAGGGTTTTTCGTTCAAGCCAAATCCCTCATCTTTGCCCGACATTTTTCAAACACCAACGCGTATTTCCATGAAAAAGACACTTTTGTTGAATCTTGCCCTGCTAATGCTGTCTGTGGCCCCTGTTTTGGCTCAAAAAAAAGTTTTTGTCTCCGATAACGTAATCAAAGTGGCCGAACAAGCTCAGTTCGATTACAAGGGCAACCTGAAAAAAGCATCGGCCAAGGACAGCAAGGCGCTTGCAGATATGTTCGAATTTACCCGCCTGCTGGAAAATGCAGAAGCCGATGAACATGCTCTTACCTGCCTCGAACTTATTCCTTTGGCTACCGACGCTGTGTTTGCCAACGCTATCAAAGCCCGCAAACCCAAATTAAAAGCCGCCTTGCTGCGTCGAATTCTGGACGCGCAAGGGCGCACCAAAAAAGCAGATCTCAAAAAGCCGTTAGAAGAATGGGCACCGTTTTCATTCCGGGCATTACACAACCTCGACTTCGACACCGAGGCTGCTAATAAACCCGTTGTAGAAACACCTCCCGATCCTAACGCTATGCCGACCATCCAATCTGCGGCCGAAAATCAACTGAAATCTGGCACCGATGCAAGCCCATCAGCCCCGGGCGTTCTCGCCCCAGCTATACCTGCGGATGCCGGGAAAATCGCTCCGCCAGCAAAAGGTAAGGGCAACTAACCATACCATGCCTTTCCGAATTTACACTAAAACCGGCGACGCGGGCGAAACAGGGTTGTTCGGCGGCGCTCGTGTGCCCAAAAGTCACGCCCGAGTAGATGCTTATGGTACGGTGGACGAATTGAATTCGTTCATTGGGCTACTTTACGATTCCCTCGACGACAAAGCGGTGCGCGAACTGCTGCTCAAAATCCAGCACCGGCTTTTTTCCATCGGGGCTACGTTGGCTTCCGACCCGGGGGGCGAATTTGCCATGCCTTCCGGCATTCAAGAGGCCGACATCCAGGGGTTAGAAACCGCTATGGATGCCATGGACGAACACTTGCCCGAACTGAAAAACTTCATCTTGCCGGGTGGCTACCCTACCGTGTCGCTCTGCCATGTGTGCCGTACCGTATGCCGTCGCGCCGAGCGCCTGGTAGTGGCCCTGCACACACAAGACCCTGTGGAACCGCTCGTTCTGCAATACCTGAACCGGCTGTCCGATTATTTTTTTGTGCTGGCCCGGTATATTGGGCATCAAGCCGGAGCCGAAGAAATTGTGTGGCGGCCCTAACCGTAAAGTTTTTCACCACAGATTTTCACAGATTCACACAGATTTTTTCCCTACACGTTTATAAATCTGTGTGAATCTGTGAAAATCTGTGGTGACAGTTGTTCGACTCAGGCGGTGCTAAATCGTCGCGCTTTTAAAAAATCTTTCACCGCAGAGACGCGGCCTTTTCACGGCATATTTTTCGTGTCTCAGCGGTGAAAAAAGGATTTGTTTACCTACATCTTCACAAAGCGTGTAGCCCATGCAGCGCCGTCTTTTTCAAAATGCACGATGTATACCCCGCTGGCGAGGTTAACAACCGGAATTTCCACAAACGGAGCGGGCTGAGTTGCGGCAAAAATCAAGCGCCCGTCAGTCCCAAAAATACGCAGAGCATGGAACGGCACATCGGTTTGGATGCGCAGCACATCCGAAGTGGGGTTGGGAGAAAGGCGTACTTCAGCACTGAAGTCAGCATGTACGAGGCCGACTAGCGTACTGATGTCGGCGGCGTAACGAGGGGCGATCTGGTAGCCGGAAGTGAACGGTGTGGCGTTGTCGAACTGCCCGCCGATTCCCGTCAAGTTAAACGGTACAGGTGGTGCGGGTTGATTGAACAGATCCACGTTGTCGTCAATACGCACCTGGATGGTGTCTTGCGGATTGGCATCGGACACCATAAATACACTGAAACCGGTGCCCATTCCGGTGGCCCACTGAGCGGGGTCGGTGTAACGGAGGTTGTTGATTCGGATCAGTTTTGACTCGGTGTTTTCGCTGTGTACCTGCACGACCATAGGCGTGACGAGCGGGTTATTCTCCGACGTTTTTGCGAGTGCATCGGGAAAAATCTGGAGCAAGCCGTTGAACTGGTTGATGCTGCCCCGCACGGTAATCTTGTCCCCTTGTTTAACGGTATAACCGAAAGTTTGCGCGGCGCTGAAGACCGTAATACCGTCGTTGTTGTCGTCAATCATGGTAAATTGGAGGCCTGTAGCCCGCAAATTAACACCATATACCGTGGCAGAGAGTTCGCACAATACACCGAGCGAATCAGCGACACCATCTGCGTTGATCCCGTTAATCTGGTCAATGGTGTAGGGCTTGTAGCATCGCACTGTAATATTGACTACTGCCTGGTCGCAGTCAGAGCCCTTGCACACCTGGTAGGTGATCTGGTCGGTACCGCAATACCCGCCCGTTGATGTGTAGGTGATGGTGTTGTCAGGGTTAACTACAGCGTTGCCGTTTTGTGCATTGGTGACTATGGTGACCACAGGGTTACCGGCGCCTGGCAAAAGGTCATTGAGCAAGACATCGAAACTGGTACCGATACCCGATATAGCCGAGAAGTTGTCGGGGATTGCAGTTACGCCGACGGGGCAATTGGACGGTCCTCCCGGGTTGGCAAAGACGGCTTTGTTATTAATGGTGACCCCGGTGGGCGTAGTGGCTGCTTTCCAACTTTCCGGCAGGCTGTTGTCGGAATTAAAATCGCAGAGTACGAGGGAGGCGCCATTGCCAGCGGCTTCAGTAGGCCAAGGGGGCATATTGGAGTAAAAAACACGGTCAATTGTATCAGTAGCAGGATTGAGCAGGAGCAGCAGTTCGCCGGCATTGTTCAGAGCACTGTTAATGCCCCACTGCTGGGCCGATACGCCGAATTTGTTGAACAAGGCTGAGGCGTTTACCGCTGTTAGCACATACTCGCCCGGGTTGAGGGTCATGGCTGGAAATGTAAAATTCACGCCAAACAGGTACCAGCCATCCAAGTTTACCGGGTTGGCGCTGTTGTTGTAAAACTCGATGTACTCCAGCGAATCCGTACCCGATTCGGGTGGGTTGTACATGATTTCAGAAATAATGATTTGGGCGTTAGAACTAAAGGCAAAGCAAAGGCTGGCTAGCAACGAGAGGGTAAATTTTTTCATAACCTGAACATGGGTTAGTCTGTGAAGCGAATCGGTTGAAAGGCCAAAAGTAAAAAAAATGGACTCGGCCCGGGTTTCTCTTAGGGGTCAGAGGTGAAAAATAATAAATTTGGGCGTCGTGCGCCGAGGGTTTTGTTGCCGTTAGCAAAAACAATGTTCTGGACGAAACACCTTGTCGGAAGCCTGAGAAAACATTGTGCGGAAAACAATATGTTTTAGAGTAAAGAAACTTAATGACAAGTTAACGAAGCCTGCTTACATTCGCACTCTAATTCCTTCGTTTCTTTTCACTAAATCCGTTATACGTATGAGATTTTCAACATTCAGCAACCGGGCATCCATGCTGGTGGGCAGGGCATTTGCCGTGGCCGCTTTTCTGCTGTGTGGCTTGACCGTTTTTTCGCAAGTTACCACTTCTACCATCTCCGGTAAAGTGTCCGATACTCAGGGCGAGGCTCTGATCGGTGCCACGGTGGTAGCAACGCACGTTCCTTCTGGCACCCGCTACGGGACTGCGACCAACCCTTCCGGTCGTTTTGTGCTTCCGGCTGTCCGCGTGGGTGGCCCGTTCACGGTGACTGTCACCTACACGGGCTTTGAAGCGGTGACCCAGGAGGGCATTGCAACCAACCTCGGCGTGGCCACTAACCTGGATTTCCAACTCAAAGAGTCGGGTGTGGTTATTGAGGAAACGGTGATTTCGGCAGGCCGAAACGATATCTTCAGCGGCAACCGTACGGGCGCCTCGACATCGTATAACGCCCAGACAATCAACTCGCTGCCGACAATCGGCCGTACCGTGAACGACATCACCAAATACAATGCCTACAGCAACGGGCGTTCGTTTGCGGGTCAGGACAGCCGATTTAACAACTTCACCATTGACGGCTCTGTGTTCAACAACGGCTTTGGTCTCGGCTCTTCGGCGCAGGCTGGTGGTCGTACCAACACTACTGCTATTTCGTTGGATGCATTGGAGGAAATCCAGCTCAACATTGCGCCTTATGACGTTCGCCAGTCGGGTTTTGCCGGTGCTGGTATCAACGCTGTCACGCGCTCGGGCAACAACGAGTTTTCAGGCTCTTTTTACGGTTTTCTCCGCAATGCCGGCCTCGCTGGCACGAAGGCTGCCGACCTGCAACTGCCTCCTGTAAACATCGATGAAAGCACCTACGGCATGCGCATCGGCGGACCGATCATCAAAGACAAACTGTTTTTCTTTGCCAGCGGTGAGCGGTTCAAAAGCTCAACGCCTGCTCTGGACTGGGTTATTGACCAGCCAGGAGCTACGGGCAACGTTTCCCGTGTGACACTTGCTGACATGCAAGACCTCCAGGATTTTGTTTCCCAAAAATTTGGCCGTGACCTGGGCGCTTTCGACAATTTCAACAATAAAATTGAAAGCACAAAGGCGCTTTTCCGGCTGGACTACAACATCAACGACCGGCACAAAGCATCCTTGCGCTACTCGCATCACGAGTCTTCTTCTGATCAGCGTATCAGCGACAGCAACAGTAGCAACACTGCCGGAGCAGGCAACCGGACTAACCGTTCCCTGGCCATTTCGCCGGAAAACACTGGCTATGTAATTCAGGACAATACCCGTTCCATTGCCTTCGAGCTCAATTCGCTTTTCGGCAGCAAACTGTCCAACACGTTCATCGCCTCCTACAACAAGCAGCTCGAAGACCGTGAGTATAAAACCGGACTGTTTCCTACGGTTGACATCCTGAAAGATGGTAGCACGTACACGTCCATCGGCTTCGACCCGTTCACGCCGAACAACCAGCTCAACTACAGCACGCTGAACATCACCAACAACTTCAGCATGTTTTTGAACAAACACTATATCACGATCGGCGCAGCGTACGAGTTTTTCCAGTCCAACAACGTGTTCTTCCCGTCGTCTAACGGCGTGTATGTCTACAACTCCATTGCAGACTTCAAGACTGCGGCTCAGCAGTATCTGGATGACCCTAATAACCCGGTGTCGCCCGTGCCGGTGTCGCGCTACAACCTGCGCTACTCCCTGCTTCCCGGCGGGATCGAGCCGCTTCAGGTGCTGAAGTCAAGCACCTACAGTGCTTATTTGCAGGACGAATTTCAGGTGTCCAGCAATTTCAAACTCACGCTGGGCGTACGCGGTGATATTTTCACCTACGACAACGCTACAGCTGCTGATTTTTTCAATCCGGTGGTGGACACACTCGTTTTCAAGGATGAAAACAACAAAGACCTGAACATCAACACCAGCATTCTGCCAAAGTCAAACCTGCAATTGTCGCCCCGTCTTGGTTTCAACTGGGATGTTTCGGGCAATAAGTCGACGCAAGTTCGAGGCGGTACAGGGTATTTTGTTTCGCGTATCCCACAGGTTCTCGTTTCGAACCAATTAGGCAACAACGGTGTGAACACGGCGGTTATCAACGCGACAAACACAACGGCCTATCCGTTTACACTCGACCCGAGCCGTTTCTACCCGGCCAGCACGGACATCACCAAACTGCCGCCGTATGTATTGAACGCTTCGGTAAACGATCTGAAGTACCCGGTTATCTGGAAAAGCAGCCTGGCTGTTGACCAAAAACTGCCAGGCGGCCTTATCGCCACCGTCGAGGGCATTTACAACAAAAACATCCAGGCGCTGCGCTACATTGATGCCAATCTGAAAGGTCCGAACCGCAATTTCACCGGCCCGGACATGCGCGACCGTTTCCCGGCTTCTGGTGTGCCTACTGCTCAGGTACCAGCCGCGCGCTTCATCAATCCGAAAATTTCCAACGCATTTGTGCTGACCAATACCGATGAAGGCTACTCCTACTCCATCACCGGTAAATTGGAATTGCCCAACAAAGGCGGCTTCGGCGGTATGCTCGGCTACACCTACGGCACAGCTTACGACCTGCAGTCGGTTGCCAGCACGGTATTAGCCAACATCCCTACAAACGTTGGCCAAAACTACCTGACGACCTCCTGGTCTGACAACGACCTACGCCACCGTGTCGTGGGCTTTGTGAACTACCGCATCAACTACGGCGGCGAAGTGGGTGGTTCCACCCAATTTACCCTGGGTTGCGTATCCAACAGCGGCGGCAAGTTTTCGTACACGTTCCCGACCGGCGGTGCCAACGACCTGAACGGAGACGGCCAGAACAACGACCTGATTTTCGTGCCCGAACGCGGGTCAGACCTCACATTCGCGAGCCTGACCGCTGGCGGTAAAACGTTCACACCAGCCGAACAGGCTGCTGCTTTCGACGCATACATTGCAGCCAATCCGTACCTCAGCAGCCGCCGCGGCCAGTACGCCGAGCGCAACGGAGCGGAGTTTCCCTGGCTGACCCGTTTCGACTTTACGGTAGTGCAGGAGATCATCTTTCCCATCGGCCGCTCCGGTAAGAAGAACATTATTCAGCTTCGTGCGGACATCCTCAACGTGAGCAATATGTTGAATAACGCGTGGGGCGTGGGTTATCAAACAACTACTGCCAACCCCCTTAGTGTTGCCAGTGTTGATGCTAACGGCTTGCCATCCTACCGTTTGGCTACGCAGTCCATTGACGGTCAAGTACAATTGCTTCGTGATGCCTTCGTACGCAGCGTCAATCTCGACAATGTGTGGCAAGCACAGATTGGCATTCGCTACATTTTTAACTGATTTTTTTCAGCATTTTCCTGACGAACATAACCGCCGCTCCGATTTTTCGGGGCGGCGGTTTTTCTTTTTTCCGGACAGGTAACAATTCGGAGAAACGGGTGATCTTCCAGCATATTTTTACCAAACACTACAGTTTCGCAATGAAAAAAATACTGCTTTTTACCCTCCTCGCCTTGGTTTTTGTTGCTTGCAGCAAAGACGACGATTCGCTCTCATCCGATGCCGATTTCTTTTTTATCGGAAAATTAGACGGCACCGCCGTCAAGCACGAATTGACAGCCACGAACGAAACTGAAATGTCCAATTCCAACGGCGGCAGCATTGGGACGCCTGATTGCATATTCGATTACGGCTGTTCAATTGGCGGCTTCGATCCGGGCAAGACGTATCTTTCCGTTGATTTTTCCGGCCTGTTTTCGGGCGACTGCGGCACAGAGGGAGCCATTTTCCCATCGCTTTTCCCGACAGGCAAATGGCCCTTTGGCGAAAGTAAGGGCCAGGTTACCGTGGTATTTTTCGACGGCACCGAGCTGTGGTCATCGGCCAAAGGTGGACAGGCGAGCGATGCCGATTTCACCGTGACGAAAAGCGAAAAACTCGAAACGGTCTTCGGTCAGTCCATGAGTATACGCGGCACCGTTTCTTGCACGCTGTACAGCGATTCGGGCGCGTCCAAGAAGTTAGAGGCGGGTAGTTATTCGTTGAATTTTGTGCCCTATTTTTGAACAGAGCAATTCGTTAGGCTCGAAAAATCCCCACCGCAATCCTGTGACCGGGTTATAGTGTAGTTTTGCCGCTGACTAACCAGTTTCTTCGACATGATTCGCACAGCGCCCTTCATCTTTTTTTTGCTCTTTTGGGGGCACATTTCTGCCCAAAAAACACTCCGAATCCTCCATTCTCCAGAGAAAAAAACCTCCCTGACTGTGGGCTTGAACCACGAAGGGGAGGTTTTTTACAAAATCGCCTACCGCAGCCGTCCTGCCGTTGGGTGGTCGCGCATGGGCATAGCAGCCAAAGAACACGTTTTCGACTCGGGTCTCAAACTGATAGGGTCGGGCACGGCTACTCACGATCAAACCTGGAAGCCTGTTTGGGGTGAAACTGCCGAAATACGTGACTCGTACAACGAACTGGAATACCGCCTGCAAAACGCCGACGGCCACCGCATGACCATCCGTTTTCGCGCCTACGACGAGGGTTTGGGCTTTCGATATGAGTTCCCAAAACAGCCGGGTTTGGGCACCCTTTCCGTGACCGATGAGCGAACGGAATTTCAGATGACAGGCGACCACACGGCCTGGTGGATCCCGGGCGACTACGACTCCAACGAACATGTGTACACAACCTCACCTGTCAGTGCCATTGATGCTAGCATCTACGAGCGGGAGAAGAACATTTACACCAAGTATATTCCTAGGCCGGATAACGTGCAAACGCCCATTACCATGAAAATGGCCGATGGTACGCACATCGCCCTGGCCGAGGCTGGGTTGGCAGACTTTGGGGCGTTGCACCTGGAAACCGACCCGATCAACCTCAAATTCAAAGCATTCTTGATTCCCTCGGCGGACTCAACTGTGAAAAGCAGAAACACCGTGCCTTTTCACTCGCCTTGGAGGGCCGTTTTGCTCAGTCCAAATGCGGCGGGCCTGTTGCAATCCAAACTAATCCTCAACCTGAACGAGCCTTGCAAAATCGAGGACGTGTCGTGGATCAAGCCACAAAAATATGTGGGCGTATGGTGGGAAATGCACATCGGCATCGCCTCGTGGGACTACGAAGGGACGCAAAACGCAGCGGCCAATAAAGGTGTTCGTCACGGTGCCAACACAGAAAACGTGAAACGCTACATTGATTTTGCCGCCAGATACGGCTTCGATGGCGTGCTTGTGGAAGGTTGGAATACGGGTTGGAAAGAGTGGTTCGGACAATGGAAGGACGAGATTTTTGATTTCACCAAACCATACCCGGACTACGACATGGATCTGCTCAGCCGCTACGCCCGCGAAAAAGGCGTGCGCATCATTATGCACCACGAGACCTCCTCTGCTGTGCCCAGTTACGAGCGTCAAATGGATGCCGCCTACGCCTATATGAACCGGTACGGCATGAATGCCGTGAAAACTGGTTATGTTGGTAAGATCATCCCTAAAGGTGAGTGGCATGACGGTCAGTGGATGGCCAACCACTACCTGGGCGTGGCAGAGCGTACCGCAAAAAACCGAATCATGGTGAATATGCACGAAGCCGTGCGCCCCAGCGGCCTGCACCGTACCTGGCCAAATTGGCTGGCCTGTGAGGCGGGTCGCGGGCAAGAGTTCAACGCCTGGAGTTCCGGAAACCCACCCGAACACGAGTGCATCCTGCCATTTACCCGCATACTCGGTGGGCCGATGGACTACACGCCGGGTATTTTCGAAGTGCGCATGAACGCCTACGGCCCGAAGAAAACGGAGGTTGTTCACACCACTGTAGCCAAGCAACTGGCGTTGTACGTCACGTTGTACAGCCCGATTCAAATGGCAGCCGATTTGCCGGAGAACTACGAAAAACGCCTGGACGTGTTCCAATTTATCCGCGACGTGCCCGTGGACTGGGACGAAACCCGTGTATTGCACGCCGTCATTGGCGACCACATCACCACGGCACGGCGGCAAAAAGGCACGGACAACTGGTTTATTGGCAGCATCACCGACGAAGACCCGCGCGATGTAACCATTCGGCTCGATTTTTTGAAAACAGACAAAATATACGAGGCCACGATCTACGCCGACGGGCCAGGAGCGCACTGGGAAACAAACCCGTACCCCGTTGCCATCAGCAAACGGAGCGTGAAAAAGGGCGATGTGATGACCCTGAACTTAGTGGCTGGCGGTGGATGCGCCTTATCTTTGATAGCAAATAAGTGACTGCTTTACAGAACCTTATCGCGTCCGCACTTTTCCCCAAACGTACTCCCCTATCGTACGTCCATTCAGCCGACCGCCTTCGTTACCGGTGCGGTAGTGTATGCCCCCGAGCAATCGGCTCATAGCTGCCTGGTCGGAAGCTTCGTAAAACGATGTAAACACTCTGGGTTTCAAGCCGAACTCAACCTCAGTACTATCCGTAAACTCAAATGCATCACCATACATTTTAGTCAGGATAGTGGCAGCAGCGGCTGATGTGGTAGCGTGGCCGCTGGTGTGTTCGGGAAACGGTGGGGTCTCAATCAATGGACGCCAGTTTTCGTCAATATGCCGGTTGATGTACGTTTCAGGGCGGACAAGATTGCTGGTGAATTTTTCCGTCCAGCAGCTGATGAATGCATCAGCAAATACCAGGGAGACCAAAACATACGTTTCGGCAGTTTTGGCTATTGGTGCATTTGCTTTGCGACAAACTTGTCCAGCGATGCTGATCCAGTGCCCTGGAGGGCTGATTTTTTTTGCTGTCACCGTCAATCGCCCTATGGACACGACCTCGAACGGGTTGTCATCCCAATACAGTGCGGTTTCTCGGTCGGTATCGCTTATCGTTTTTCCGATCTGACAGACTTCCAGGGCAGATTTATAAAAATCGCTGGCCGTGTCCACACTGAACGGGATCGGTGGTATTGGCGGAAACTGTCGTGCGGAGTCCATCACCCAGGGACGTATACGTGTCCAGTACGGCTCAAGAGCATCCGCGTTTTGTGGGGGCGTGGGTATCCAGCGGCTGGGGTCTTTTACCGTGATCGTATACTTGGGCAGGCTACGGATTTGCGCATAATTGTCAGTTTTGGCCCATGCCAAAATGTGTGCAGCTACGGCTTCTCCAAAAGCAATGGAACGATCGTATACGTCTTGAGGCATTCCCATTGCCTCAAATTCTTGAAAAACATCCACTTTCAAATCATCCATGCTGGATTCTGAGAAAATTAACTGTTTACCCACTTTCATCAAAGCGGCGGTAGAAGCCAAGGGGTAACAATATTCCATACCAGCCTCTGGCTTAGGGCCTTCGGTAAGTCCGTTCAGTTGGCCAGCCAACGACCGACACTCCGGGTGCCCAGGGATCAGGGCTTGATAAGCAGCCACCGTTGTGTAGGCAAAAATGCGGGAGGAAACAGGTGGCGAAAAATTGTCGTGGCGCAGTATTTCTATGATTCGGCGCATTCCCCTGTGCATGACTTCAGGGTTTTCTGCTTCTGTTTTGTAGGAATCAGAGGAGCAGGAAATGACCCCGAGAACAATCAGGGCCCAACCAATGATTGAGGCCAGTGTAGTCGTTTTATTCATTGTGAGCAATAATATTTTCGTTCAACAGAAACCGCAAAGGTCTCTAAAATGCCCGGAAACCGGTTAAGCAGAGGCAAAGATTTTAATTTTGGTCGGAGATGATCTTAATCCTTCTTAGTTTTTCTCCGGCGATTCTTAGCATTGCCCTCCGCAGTACCTTTGCCATGCTACAAACAAAATACACACAACTACTTAACACAAAAATTATGCTCAAGAACATTTTACTCCTGTTTCCCCTGATATTTGTCACGAACCTGCTTGCCCAGGACTCACTCAATATGATCCGTTTGGCACGGTGGGACGACGACTCGCTACCCATCGCTGATCCCTTCAATTTACGAGTCCAGTACAGCGGCTGCTGGGGTTTGGCCGTGAACGGGCACGAGTACGCTATACTCGGTGGCGCACGTCATGTGCTCATTTTTGATATCACAACGCCCACCAGCCCGCAACTTGTGAAAAAATTCGAGGGTCAGACAAATACTGTCTGGCGCGAGTTCAAGTCGTACAAAAATCGCGTTTATGGCGTGTCGGATCAATCAAATGAAGGCATGATGATCTTCGATTTTTCCAATGCACCGGATTCCATCACACGGACGTATTACAGCAACCAACTTTTCTCCAGCGCTCATACCATCACGCTTGATACCACCTCTGGCCGCATTTACCTGAACGGTTCTTCTTCAAAACTCAAAATCTTGGATGTGAGCCAAAATCCGGACAAACCCGTACTGCTTTCCAATCTTACAGTAACGGGAGGCTACATCCATGATTCATACGTACGCGGTGACACCCTCTACGCCTCCTCCGGTTTTGAGGGCTATTATGTTTATGATTGTACTAACCCGGACACAGCCATCACACTGGCAAGTTTGGCGACTACTGGCGGCTACCACCACAACAGCTGGCTAAGCATGAACGGCCGTTTTGCTTACTGTACGGAAGAAATTCCTTCAGGAAGGCCAGTTTTGGTTGTTGATTTGCAAAACCTTGCCAATGCGAACATCGAGATCGTTACTTCGTTTTTAGACCCGACCATGCCAGCAGGTATGAACAATGCCATACCGCACAATGTGTACATAAAAGGCAATCTCCTGTTCAATTCTCAGTACGAGGACGGCCTCTTGGTGTACGATATTAGTGCCCCGCTTGCTCCGAAATTGGTTGCTTTTTACGACACACACCCGGAGAACACGCAGTACAACACCTACTTCGGCAACTGGGGCAGTTACCCTTGGCTTCCTTCAGGCACCATCATCGCAGGCGACATGCAAAACGGTTTGCAGTTATTAAAACTGACCGGTCCTGTTTCGGGTACCCAATCCCCTACCCTACTGCCTACAGTCCAAGTTTTCCCCAACCCGGTCAGTGATTATCTGACCATCCAACACCTCAACGGCCCATCCATCGCCAGTGTGCAAGTAGTGAACATGACCGGACAGGTTGTGGCTAATCAGTTGTGGCCGGTTGCAGGAACGGAAGTACGTTTTCAGGTTGGTCAGTTGTCCAAGGGCATGTACTTCGTCAAAATGCACGTTGCGAACGGCTCTGTAATTTCCAAAAAAGTCGTTATCAAGTAGGGCGCGGGCGGTGAACGCATTTCACCAGCCTACACCCAATTGATGTCGGAAGCGGGCACTTGGAACAGTGTGTCCAGCAAGGCAACTTGTCAGGACACTAAAATAAGTTTGTTAAAGTTTGAAATTTATTAGTTTTTTCGTGGGGGGGGGGGACATTTGCTTGTCCTCTATTTGTTAAAACAAAATTTCGTTAACTAAATTAAAGGCAAAAATTTATGAAAAAAATCATCTCAGTTACAATGTCTGTATTGGTAGCCCTTGCAGTTTGCGCACCTGTGTATGCTGCGGACCCAAAACTTTGTCATTGCCCGAGATATCCAACTGCCACCACCCAAGTAATCTACAGCTATAATGTCGGTGCAAACGAAGAGTGTTGTAGTGGCACTGCAGGGTTAATGGGAAGCGTCGCTAATTACACCTTGAGCGAGGGCGTATGGCAATTTCAGAGTGGGTCCCCGATGACTGGTAGCGATGCACAAAATGAATGCTGCCCGCCAAATTAACCCACTTGGATTAACTTATTTCAATAACTTTAAAAAAAATTGTATGAAAAACATCGCCATGTTACTCTTGCTTGTCACTGCTTTCATCGTATCTTGTGTAAAAGAAACAGGGAAAAAAGACATAGATCAAAGGCCTGCTTCTACTCCCAAGTTTGTCGACATCGCCGAAGAAAGCGGATTACGCAGCTATTCCATAAATACCGCTGGAAAGACTTGGAAAGACCTTGATGCTTTTTATCAGCAAAGCGTTAACAAGTATAAAGACCACGAGTACTTATTTAACTTCCAATCTGAGGCAATCTTCTACATGACCCAAAATTTCAAAATCCTAGACGATAACAGCAGCGAAGCTACTAACAGGATCAGTTTTTATGCACAGGAAATGTCAAAACTTAGAAATTGCAATCCGACGGTTTTATACCCTATGTTAGTTCGTTTACAAAACCATTGGGAACCTTCAAAGATTGTTGAGACGGCTTCCATCGGCTCCAAAAACGCTGCCAGCCTTTTCAAGGCTATGGACACGTCTACACCAAACTATGCAGGGTGGAAAAATGACATAGAAAACCTTCAAAGGCTTTCCGGGGTTCAAAAGTAATTGAAAACCGAACCTTTACTCTTCTAAACTTTAGTGCCGTTCTTGGCTTAGAGGCCGGGAACGGCACTAAAGTTTTTCGGGCTGCGAGAGCACTTTAGAAATTGTGGCAGTACGATGATTTACACCCAAATAATGAGCACAAAACCGGGCAGATTGTTCCCAATCGGATGTGGCCTATATCCGTTTTCAGGTTGGTCATCTACCAACGGGCTTGTACTTTGTCGAGGTACACGGTATCAACGGGTCCATTGTTTCTCAAAAGGTTATCGTAGAATAAAGGGGGGATAAATTTCGATTACCCCATAAATAGAACCGGCCACGCAGGTGATGCGCAGCCGGTTCGTTGTTTTCTAACAGTATGTCGGTAAATAAAATTCACGGTGATGAAAGCAGAAAAAAACAGCCCTCCGCCCTTTCTCATTTGAAAGGGCCGGAGGGCCCCCGCCTTCGGTTTACTCGCTCCGGCCATCGGGTGACCGGATTTTATCTTTTGCCCAAATTACAGGGTGGGCATTTGTGAAGTCAACTTTGTTGCAGCGTTGCTCTATTGCTGCTGCCTTAATTACGGGGACAAATATATGACACTTTTTCCACTTGCAAATTTTTTAAACCGTTTTCTTTAAAAAAAATACCGTTCCCTTGAAAACATGCACATATCTGATTTTTGCAAAACGTGTAAGAAATGTGCCTTTGCAGGTAAAAAGCCTCGTTTCGACTGCAAACGCCGTCGAAGTCACCGATTCTAACCTGTCGGAGAAAAAAAACTTTCGGAACTGCTTCAAAAAAAATTAAACAGCCTCTAGGCGGGAATTGGAAACATTTCAGCGCGAACTGTCTCTGCACAAGCGAAGTGCCCTTGCGGGCAGGCTCGATACCCATGCAGGCCGCACGGGCGACAGGCCAAGGGCTGGTCTGTTTCTATTACAAACCTGTTTTTCGACAACGGCGTAAACCCGAAGCGAGGCACGGTAGAACAAAAGACGGCTGCTGTGGGCGCGTTCACTGCAGATGCGATGTGCATGGGGGCCGAATCGTTGACATAGTTCATCGTGGCATCGCGCATCAGTGCTGCTGACTCCAAAAAACTCAAACGGCCAGCCAAATTTTGGACACCCGGGCGATTGGCTGATTGGGCAAGCCGCTCGCA
>JBJXEZ010000371.1:0-12075 GCA_046153695.1 Saprospiraceae bacterium | reverse complement strand
GCCACTTCAAATTTCACGATCGCCCCATTGGGAAGTTGAACCGGAACCGTATCACCGCGAGATTCTGGAAAGGTCATTAATGATGGATCTCCTCTGCCAGGTTTTCGTGGACAAAAATAAGCACTTCGCGGAAATGCGCCCGGATGAATTTACCCTCTCGACCGTGCTTGAACGCCAAAAATATGTTGCTCAGCAGCACAGCGTCCTGCATGCCCCGGATTTCTTCGTCCAGCATGGATTGTACGTTGATTTTCAGGATGTCGAAGTGCGGGACGTAACCCGCTAGGGCCGGGGGCACCGCCCCGTATTGTTCCCTCAGTGGTTTGGGGTCCCAAGGGTCCTGGCCGTGATAAAACAGGATGGGGATGGTCAGTGTGAAACAGGGCCGTTTCTGGCGGATATCCTCTTCCTGAATCCCGCGCAGGTAGTTTCCTAGTTGGACGTATATCCGGCGGCCGGTGCTGCGGCTTTTGTGCTCCAGCAACAGGCAGATGCGCACCGGATGGGCCTGCGTTGTTTCACAGGTGTACACAAGGTCGGAGAAGGATTCGCGCAAATCGTCGGACAGGAAACTATCCGACGATAGTTGCAGGGTTTGCAGGTTGAGCGCCGCCAGTTGGTCGGGTGGAAGAAAAGTTTGCAGTAGCTGCAGGGCCACAGGCTGCACCTTAAACACCTGCTCGAAGTAGGTGTCGTGCGGGCGTTGGCGGGCAAGGTCGAGGGAGATGTCCATAAATGCGCAGATTTGGTATTTGCACAAAAATGACGTGACGACTCCTCGTACCAGGTACAATCAAACGAGTTGAAACAGATTTTTAGAAATTGAATATGGCGTATTCCGCATCTTTCACGGCCAGAGCAGCACGGCCAGTCGCCACTCCCCCACCCCATCACGCAACACCAACTGGTAAAACCCGGGCTTGGTGTCACGCATATTCTCAAAAGTGATCACAGTGAGGGTGTGGGTGCGCCATTCCGCCCGGCCTATCGCGACCGGTTCGCCCAGGCAATTTGTAAGTTCCATCCGAGTTTGGCTTTTTTCGGGGTTTTCAAACAGTAAAACAGCCAGTTCGCCAGCACTACGGTCGTAGGAAAAAAAGCCGTTTCGGGCGTTGTTGAAAGCGTTTTTGTTTAAAAACCTGCCCAATGCGAGCCACGACCGCGCCATATCGGGCAGCCCGTAGCCACGCAGCGTATCGGGGTCGTTGACCTGGTCAGCACTTACAAAAACAGCATCCAGAATTTCCTGCGCCGTTTTTTCGGGAAACGCGCTCCACAAACTGGCAAGCGAACCCACCAACATAGGTGAGGCCAGTGAAGTACCTTGGGACACGTCCAATTCTGCGCCCGTGGCACCTGCCACCACCACCGTCGCGCCTGGAGCCATGAGGTCGGGTTTGATGCGCCCGTCGGCGGTCGGGCCTTGCGAACTGAACGAAGCCCGCTCGCCGCTGTGCTCCACCGCGCCAACGCCAATAACGCCCGAAGCATCAGCCGGCACACCGACATATGTCCAGGGTTCATCGCCAGAATTGCCGGCGCTGTTGCACACAATCATGCCCTTGGTGGCGGCAATTGCCGCACCGCGCGAGCCAATGGCAGTTCGTCCGTCCAATACCGCCCGCCAATGACCGAGTGTCGTGTCGTTGAAAACCGTGTATCCCAGTGAGGCATTCAAAATGTCGACCCCGATACTGTCGGCCCATTCTGCCCCGGCGATCCAGTTGGTCTCCTCCACGGGAAATTCGCCGCCGGTATCCTCGGTTTTTAGCAAAAAATAGGTCGCCTCCGGGGCCGCACCGATAAAGAACCCCGGCAGATTGGCGGCCATGACGGAGAGTACGGAGGTGCCGTGCATGGCGCTTTCAAATACAGCACGATCGCGCTCTACAAAATCCCAACCCTCGAACAGCCGCCCCTGCACAGCCACACTGTCGAAAAACGCGAGCGTATCGGTGTTGGTAAAACCGCCGTCCATGACCGCCACCCAGATACCGTCGCCTCGATAGCCGACCGCGTGCAACAGCGGTACGCCAAGCAGGCTGTTTTGCAGGGAAGCATAGCCCATACCAGCGGTTTCGCCTTGAGCAGAAGGCCTTTCGGCCAAAGGTACACGCTCCTTTGGGGGTCGGTTGGGCGGGTTCCGAACCGGAATGTCGGGGCCGACGTACTGTATTTTTTTTACGAAGGGCAGTTGCCCAAGTACCCGGGCTGTGACCGAATCGGCCACGACCGTGGCTGCATTGAGCCAGCGCGAGGTGTTGTGGATATCGGCACTTTGGGAGCGGAGGGCGTGCAAGTAGTGCGGGTTTACCGGTAGGTCATTTTCTACGACCGCGATACCAGCCCTCGACCGCCGCTCCAATGCTCGCGCCGACAGAAACTCCGCCGGGCGACAGGTACAGTACGGGCTGTTGTTTTTGTCGGAGAACTCGAGCCACCATTTGACCCGAACAGGCTGTTGGGAAAAACCGGGGAGCCACCAAGCGGTGGCAAGCAGGAGTAATAGCAGTTTTTGAGTCATTGGCTATTGTGTCAGTACATCCGCACTAATTCAAATTCCACACGCCGGTTTTGGGCGCGGCCTTTTGCTGTGCCGTTGCTGGCAATGGGTTTGGTTTTGCCATAACCCTTTGCTGTCAGCCGTTCAGCCTCCACACCAAGTTCGATGAGTTTTTGCATGCATCGGTTGGCCCGGCGGTCAGAAAGGGCCATATTATTCTTGGCGCTGCCCTTGCTGTCGGTGTGGCCGGAAATAGTCACCCGGTAGTTCGGGAAATCCTGCAAAATTTCAGCCACGCGCTGCACTACAGGTAGGGACTCTGGCAACAATATGTCTTTTCCAGTCTCGAATTGAATTTTTTTGCCCTCGGTGTTCAGCAGTTTTTTGGTCTCTTTTTTCAGCTCGGGGCAGCCTTTATTAGCCAACGTTCCGGCAGATTTCGGGCAGCGGTCTTCAGCATCCTCCAAACCATCACCATCGGTATCGGGGCAGCCCTGGAACTTGGACAGGCCATGTTGTTGCGGGCATTTGTCTTCTGAATCCTGGATACCATCACGGTCCGTGTCGGGACAGCCCTGAAACACAAACAAGCCGCTTACTGTCGGGCAACTATCGGCTACATCAGGCAGGCCGTCGCCATCGGTATCGGGGCAGCCGAGGTGCGAAAACGGCCCCTGGAGGTCTGGACAAACATCCACGAGGTCGGCAATGCCGTCGCCATCGGCATCGGGGCAGCCTTCGGGCGTGATTTGTCCGCCAGCATCGGGGCAGTGGTCGTGCTGGTCGGCGAGGCCGTCGTTATCGCGGTCGGGACAGCCGCCGAGGTGGTGGAGGCCCGCCTGTTCGGGGCATTTGTCCTCGATGTCGGGCACCCGGTCGCCGTCGGTATCGGGACAGCCGCACGCGGGCACGGGACCGACCACATCGGGGCACAGGTCGAGGCTGTCTTGCACGGTATCGCCGTCCTTGTCCGGGCAGCCGCGGGCCGAAAGGACGCCTGGTACATCGGGGCAGTCGTCTTCGGCATCCGTGAATCCGTCGCCGTCAGCATCCGGACAGCCTGCGAGTTTGCGGGGGCCTGGTGCGAGGGGGCACTTGTCGCGGC
Source organism: Saprospiraceae bacterium (assembly GCA_046153695.1). Lineage (GTDB taxonomy): Bacteria > Bacteroidota > Bacteroidia > Chitinophagales > Saprospiraceae > M3007. The sequence goes on along the minus strand of JBJXEZ010000371.1, from coordinate 8,467 downwards.
GATTGGGAATCCAGTCGCGGTCAGTATCGGTGTAACTGATCCGGCGCGAGAGCGTGATACCGCCGAAAGCGTACCAGTCGCGTTTGTCGGCAATGCCGGAGACTTGCACTCCGTCAATTCGATCGGTTTGTGTGGGGCGCAGGCCCAGTTCGAAGCCGATAAGCCAGTAGCGTCCGATGTCCCATTTGAACCCTCCACCGAAGTTGTACACGAGCACCGGCGGGTCGGCGGGCGCGTTTTTGTCGGCCAAAATTCGTTCGGCGGACACACTGGGGTTCAGTTCGGGCCAGTCGTTGTAGTCGGTTTTCGGTTTAAAAAATGTGTAACCAGCACCGGCAAACAGGTATGGGGCAAAGATTTTCCGGAAACGCCAGCCGTTTCGGCGGCGTTTGCCGAAGATGTCCCACTCGAGCAGCAGGCTTGTTTCGTGAAAATCTGTGGTAAACTTGAATGCCCGTTCGGCTCGCCATGACGGTTCAGTGAAATGCGACTCGTCGCCGGCTATTTTTCCGCCGAGGTAGTTCAGGCGAATCGCAAAAACCGGCCCGAAGTGGCGGCGCACCAAAAAGCCGTAGGCGATCTCACGGGTTTTGTAATCGAAGTATTCCTTCTCGTTCAGGTCGCCTGCATAGGCTGTAAAGCCACCGGCCACGCCTATTTCCCAGGTAGTCTGGGCGATGAGGAGTACCGGCGCAAAAAGCAGCAGGGAGAGGAAACAGGTGCGTTTCATCTAAAAACCGAAGGCTAAAAAGTGATTAATAAAAAAAATGACGCGCCAAAAGTACGGCGCATCTGCCCTTGCTTGCAAACTTGCAGCCGTTTCCTGTCAAACTAATCCGCGTTTTGTAGGAAAATTTCCAGTTTGGGGGAGGTAGAAGAATTTCCTTTTAGTACGCTTCCTTAGGCGCAAACAAAAAAGCCTGTTACATTTGGCGCTTAAAGCCACGTAAGGTTGAATGCGCTTTTTTATCAAATTTCATTCCGGCATTAACCAAAACAACAATTTGGGCAAACCATGAAAACCACGCAAGATTTCCTCAAGCAAGTCCGCCAACACATCGGCTCCGACGAGACCGCGGAGGCAATTCGACTGCTTCAAAACCTGTTGGAAAAAAGCCCGAAACTCAACGAAATACTGCTTCAATCCGCTCGATTGGCCGATATCGCTCGTCAGGTTCGCCTCGGCTTGGTTGAAGACAAACAGGCTGCCTTGGTCAAAAACCAAATCCGGTCTGGGCTGCTCGAACTGGTGGACGAGATCGAAGCGCAAGAACAGGCGATGCCCGAAGTGCGGGAGGAAATCGCACGGGTTGCTGCCAGTGTGACCATCGTCCAGAACGCCGAAAAAATCTACAACATCGAAAAAATAGACAACGCCAACTTTTCCTAAACCGGACATGAGCACCTCCTCTGCCAATGGCGGCCCACAAGTGGTCATTCAATCAACCAGCGACGAGACAATCACGCTGAAAGTGGATGGCGAAGTGCGCGAAATCCGAAACCAACTGGACGAACTGAAGGCGTTGCTGCAAGAAAAAAATCAGCAGAACGTCCAGTACGCGGATAAAATTTACAATATCGGCCATATTGACCAAGCCAATTTCGGTTTTATCACCGGAAAAAAAGCCTTCAACGAAACGTTGACCAAACAGCTCGTCGAGGCCCTTCAGCCGATCTGTCGGCCCGCCCAGATTTTTTTGGAACGGGTAGCCGCAACGCCCCAATGGGAAACCCAAGTGCGCATTAGCGACAAGGCCAAGGAAATTATCGCGTACAGTTTTGCCGGCATGATCGGAATCCAGTTGAGCAAGCTCATGGCGATCGGCAAAGAGGATTTTTCGGAAACCAAGCAACGCAAGTACATCGAAAAGTGCCTCCAGATCGCCAAAAGAAGTGTAGACTTGGTTTGTTTTGCCTTGATTTCAAGGATGTTGGACGCTCCGGCCAGCACTGTTTTCCATCTGTCGGACGACCTGAAAACTGTGCTGCAACGGCGTTTCGATGAAGCCTTTGAGCCTACGTTGGAAGAACAATTCCGCCTGCTGCAAGTGCTGCAAGCCTTTTTTGGGGATCAAGCCAATGGCTTAGAAACGCCGATGCCGGAGCTGAACGCTATTGCCCAAGCCTTACAACCGGGCAGCGACCTGCACCAAACCTTCCAAAACCTGCACGCACTCAACGGGAAACTGGACAAGGGCCAGTACGACCTCCTCGACTGTTTTGAGGCCGAAACCCAGTTGGCCGCCTTTTTCCGGTATTTCCATTTCCTGGCCAATTACCGCATGGCCTCCATCAAGCAAATCGGCTACCGGCATATCCGAAACGAAGACCCCCGATTCCTGATCCGCTATGCAGCGCTTGGCATCGACAGCAAGGCCAACATAGATGCCGAAAAGGTCAACTTCTCCAGTGATGCCGTTCAAACAGAGGCTGTTCTTTTATACCGGGGCGACAACTACCGGGACAACGTAAACTTGTTCCCGTTCGTGATGGACTACAACGCGCTCTCCTTCGAACAAGGCTCCAAAATCTGCTTTTACCGATCCCAGGCCATTGCCGATGGCAGCCTTGAGTACCTGTTTTTGGAAGACAATAGCGTCATTTCCATTGAAAAAAAGGAAGAATTCCCACCTGCGGACGCTGATTTCAACGAAATGCTGATAAGCAACGACAACCGGAAAACCCTAAACCTGAACAGCGTGGTGGACCAATTCCGAGGAGCCAGAACCCGCCTGCTCGGCGGCGAACTCAATTTTGACGATATTTAAACCTTGCCCAAATGGCGGAAAAGCGATACCCGTTCAAATTTTTGGATGCCTACGCACGCGAGGACAGCGATATCTTCTTCGGGCGCAACGACGAGATCGAGACCCTCTACGAGATGGTCTTTCAGTCCGATCTGCTGCTCGTGTACGGAGCCTCGGGCACGGGGAAAACAAGCCTGATCCAATGCGGGCTGGCAAACAAGTTCCAAACCCACGACTGGCTCCCGCTCTTTATCCGGCGGGGCAGCAACCTCAACGAGGCATTTGCCGATGCCTTGGAAAACGCCGGCGGCACCTTGGCCGAGACGGACAACAGCTCGCTGGACTGGCTCGACGAGGACCTGAGCAGCGAGAAAAATGCCCTTGCCGCGACCAACGTGCTGTCGCCACTTGCCCGCCGCCTGCGGGCAATTTACCTGCGCCATTTCAAACCCGTGTACCTCATCTTCGACCAGTTTGAGGAACTCTACGTGCTCGGCGACAAAAAAGAGCAGAACAAATTCATCGAGAGTGTCCAAGAAATCTTGCGCGTGGAACAGCCCGTCAAGATCATCATCAGCATCCGGGAAGAGTATCTCGGCTACCTGTACGCCTTCGAGCGTGCCGTGCCCGAACTGCTGCGCAAAAAACTGCGCGTGGAGGCAATGAACTTGGATAAGGTGCAGACCGTAATCACTAGCGTAGGCCAGCTCCCCAATAGCAACGTGCGGCTGCAAACCGGGCAGGAAGCCGAGATCGCCAATCAAATCTTCGAAAAAATACGCGGCGGCGCAACCTCCCTGACCATCGAACTGCCCTACCTGCAGGTTTTTTTGGACAAACTGTACCTCCGTGCCACGGGCGACGAACACCGCAAAGCCGACGCCCTGCTCTCCCTGGACACCCTGAAAAAAATAGGCAACATCGGCGACGTGCTGCGCGACTTCCTGGATGAGCAGGTGCTCCTGATCGCCCGCACCCTCGACCAAAAACCCGACGCGATCTGGCAAATCCTGTCGCCCCTCGTCACGTTGGACGGCACCAAAGAACCCCTGTCCGGACCCGATCTGTGCAACCGCCGGCCCGAAATGGCCGCCACCCTGATTGACTCCACCCTGCAAGCCTTGGTCAAAGGCCGCATCCTGCGCTTCAGCGAGCACAACCAGCGGTACGAAATTGCCCACGACTCGTTGGCCAAGCAAATAGCCGCCAAGCGCAGCGACGAGGAGATCGCCCTGCTCGAAGTGCAGCGCATGGTCAAAAGTCAGGTCGCCATGAAGGCTGAAGCGCGCGAGTTTTTTTCGGAAAAACAATTGGCTTTCATGGAGCCGTACTTAAAAAAACTGACCCTTGGCGCAGAGGAAAATACGCACCTCGAAAACAGTCGGAAATTTTTGCGGCAGAAAAAGAAAAAGCAACAGCGAAGGAAAAAAGTGACCTACGCATCCATCGCAGCGGCATTTGTCCTGCTCGCCGCACTGGCGCTATGGGCGCTTGGCCAGAAAAAAACAGCCGAAGAATCCCTCGAAAAAGTGGAACGGACAGAGATTGTCAAAAAAGCCGAAGAACTGAAAACCTACGGCGACAGCTACCGCGACTTGCAAAAAGACTCCACGGCCCTGGATACCTATCGGCAGGCTTGGGACACATTGGATTTCTACGGGAACAAACACCCGGAACTGAGAGACGAAGAGGTTTATCAAGCGCTCAAAAAAATACTGAACAAATGATCCAGCGATTTCGACTCCTTGTCCTGCCGCTGCTTTGTGCGGCCAGCAGCGTTCTGTTTGCCCAGCGGGAGGGCAATTGCCTTGCTCCAAAATGCGAGAAGTATCGGTCTTTTATGGATGCCGGGAGATCGTTTTTGGCAAAGGACAACCTCGACAAGGCCCTCACCGAATTCCAGGCCGCGCAGGTAGCCGCAAGGGCTTGCGACTGCGCGACCAATGCTCCGGCCGATTCCCTGAAAAGGGTTTTTGAGGGGCTGAAAAGGCAACGCGACGAGGCAATAAAAGCAAAAGAACGGGCAGAAAAGGCAGAGCGGGCGGCCCAAAAAGCCAAAGAGGAGACCCAGGCGGCACTGGCCAAGGCCAACAGGCTTATCAACGCATTTTACTTTTACGACGGCAAGTATGCGTTGGCCTACGGGAAAAAAGACGAAGGAAACGTGTTCTATTTCATTGACAAAAATGGCAACGAGGTGATTCACCTCTGGCAGTGGGAAAAAGCGGAACAGTTCGACGACTTGGGCCTTGCAAAAGTGAAAGGATCCGTTAATGGTCAGTTTGGTGGGGATTGCCTGCTCACCCCTTCGGGCAAAACCCACCCCGTGGTATTTCGTGTCGAAGACCTGAGAGAAAACATTACTGCTCTTGACCTGTCGGGCCAAAACCTCACAGCAATACCGGATGCCGTCTTTGACAACCCCCAATTAGAGGTTTTGCTGTTGAACGGAAACGAATTGACCAGCCTCCCGCCGAAACTTTCGGAGATGAAAAATCTGACCGCGCTAAACCTAAACTTCAACAAACTGTCCTCGTTGCCGGACGAGATATTGGACTTGAACCGGCTTGCCGTGTTGGGCTTAAGAGGAAACGTAATAACGTCTTTGCAACCTCAAATCGGACAGATGAACGACCTGACAAGGTTGGACTTGAGCCAAAACGCGATAGAAACAGTACCAGATGAAATCGGGCAATTGGAAAACTTGGCGTGGTTAAACTTGAGCCGCAACGCACTACACGAGCTGCCAACCACAATAGGGCAATTGAAGAACCTGGCTACTTTGGGTCTGTCGTCCAACAAATTGACAAAACTACCGCCTCAATTTGGGAAACTGTCGGGTTTGACAAAACTGGACTTGAGCGGCAATAAATTGGCCACCTTGGAACCCCAAATAGGCGACCTGGAAAACCTGACCGAACTGGACATTAGCTATTGCCAGCTAAGTGAAATCCCGGCACAAATCGGGAAGTTGACGAAGTTGACGAAGTTGAATTTGTCGAGTAATAATATTGAAAAACAGCCGCCCGAACTGTACAAATTGACCAATTTAGAAACCTTGGACTTGAGCGACAACGCAATAGAGAACCTGTCGCCTCAAATCGAACGGTTGGTCAATTTGACATCATTGGACTTGTCGTCCACGCAATTGACGAGCCTGCCTCCCCAAATTGGAGGGTTGAAAAACTTGACTTCCTTAATGTTGAACGGAAACGACTTTCAAAAACTGCCGCCCGCCATTTGGCAGATGAAATCGTTGACAGCGTTGGGTCTCCATTCTAACAGGATAATTGTACTGCCGGAACAAATAAGCAACTTGACCAACTTGACCTATTTGGATTTGGGCGAGAATCAAGTGTTCGCATTACCAGAACAAATTGGCAAAATGAAAAACCTGTTGGTCTTGAGCTTGGAAACCAATCAAATTGAAGCGTTGCCCGAACAAATAGGTGATTTGAAAAACCTGATCGTTCTTTCGCTATCAGAAAATCAATTGACGGAGCTGCCCGCAGGAGTCTGGGATCTGAAAAACCTGATTCTCTTAGATTTGAGCGGAAATCAATTAACCGAACTGCCTCCACAAATCGGCAACCTGAAAAAATTACAAGGCATCGGTCTCTCTGGCAACCCCTTCGTGGAAGAAATAGACGAAGCCGGGGAAGAAAGAATCTATCGCCTCCTCCCCAAAAACTGTGAAGTCGAGTTTTGAGCGCCCCGTCACACCACGATTTCCACCACCACCCGTATCCCGTCCATCCGCTTCACCGCTACCACCGTGCCGGATTCGATCGGCTTGCCGTCGTGGCTCAGCGCGATCCATTCCGTGCCGCGGTAGTGAACCTTGCCCTCGCCGTTGGCCGGTATGGCCACCGACACCGTTGCGCGGTGGCCGACGAAGTCCTCGTACTGGTCCGCCTTTGCGTTTTTTCCAAAAAAACGCAGGGCGTACCGCCGAAACAGCACCAGCGAAGCCAGCGAAACCAGCGAAAAACAGACCAACTGACTGACGGTGCCCGGCGTGATACCAAACCATGTCAGTAGGGCAGTGACCGCCGCTCCGACAGCCAGAAACATGAAAAAAAACGAAACCGTAAGCAGCTCGACGATAAGCGCGACCGCTGCTGCAATGACCCACAACTGGGTCGGTCCTAAAAAGTCCATGTGCCGTTATTTTTTGTCCGATTGTTGTTTGACCACCGACATCGCGCCGGAGATCAGGGAGGCTATGTCGCCGAAATTGGCTGGCAGGATCAGCGTGTTGTTCGTGCGGGCCAGGTTGCCGAACTGCTCCACCAATTGCTCTGCTACGCGCAGTTGTACGGCCTCGAAGCCGCCTTTTTCCTGCGTAGCGTGTGCCACCTTGATGAGCGCTTCTGCTGTAGCGGAGGCCACAGCCCGTATAGCTTCGGCCTGACCGTTGGCCTCGTTGATCTGGCGCAATTGCACGGCCTCGGATTCCAGTACCACCTGTTGCTTTTGGCCTTCGGCCACATTGATCGCCGACTGCTTTTCGCCCTCGGACTGGAGGATACGGGCGCGTTTTTCGCGCTCGGCCTGCATTTGTTTTTCCATCGCATGTAGTACCGACTGCGGCGGCGAGATGTTTTTGATTTCGTAGCGCAGGATTTTTACTCCCCAGCCGATGGCGGCCTCGTCAATGGCGTTCACCACCTGATGATTGATCGTGGAACGTTCCTCGAAACAGCGGTCAAGGTCAATTTTGCCCACCTCGGAGCGCATGGTCGTTTGGGCCAATTGGGTCACTGCAAACAGGTAGTTATTGACCCCGTAGGAGGCCGTTTTGGGATCCACGACCTGAAGGAAAATCACCCCGTCCACCTGCACCTGTACATTGTCCTTGGTGATACAAATCTGCTCCGGGATGTCATAGGCTTGCTCCTTGAGGCTGTGGCGGTAGGCCGCGCGGTCGAAAAAAGGAATGATGAAATTAATACCGGGAGCCAAAACGGCATAAAACTTGCCGAGGCGCTCCACCACGTATGCGGTTTGCTGGGGCACGACTTTGATGGCCGACATGATGACCAGAATGGCCAAAACTGCGATTATGATAAGTGGTGTTGTCATTTAAAAAAAACGGTTTGGTGAAACAAGCCCGACCCAGCGGGGTCGGAAAATGCACGGCCAAGGTACTGTTTTTCCGTGCGGAGGCGCAAGGTTCATCCCAGTGGTTACAGCAGGCATACTTTTTCGGTCAACGCCGCTTTTTGCTCGATTTTAGTACGAATAAACCGCCTGACTTCAGGATTTGCGGGGTTGTCGAGGGCGCTGAGGTAGCTTTATCAGAAGCAAACCTGCTTGAAGGGATCACATAAAAATGTTGATGATAATAGCTCGCGGAAAAGTGTAGGTTTGCGTCGGCTTACCGAATGCCTTGGGCATGAAGTGTCATTTGATTAATCATATTCGAACAAACTCGGTCGCACTTATGAAAAGAACCTCCACCTATTGGGGATCCTTCCTTTTTTTGGGGTTCCTAATTCTTGTCTCTTCCACCTTACATGCTTAAATTGATCGAAGGCTCAGTGTACAGGGTCTTTTGAAAAAAGCTAGCGGCGTAGCCGTGGCTGCTTTTGCTAAGAATGAAACAGGCACTCCCCTTCGTATTGGTTGTACCAATTCACACTACTGGACATTTTTGTTTTCGTGTACCGTTTGTCAAACCTGGAAGGTCTCATTCCAAAAATGTCCAGTAGTGTGGT
>JBJXEZ010000239.1:0-4684 GCA_046153695.1 Saprospiraceae bacterium | reverse complement strand
AGAGCGTGTTTAATTTTAACATTCGGATGGCAGGGCGATTCAATTTTATTCTGACCAAGGCATTTTTTACAGGCGTATGTGGGCAATACGGCGAAAAAAATAACGCAGGGCAGGATAAAATTGGACGGCCTTACGCCGAAATGTTAAATTTAAACACGCTCTTATACAACGAGATCAATACGGTGTACCAGACTGCTTTGATGCCAAAATTACAGGAGGCGCTCACATTCAACGGTTCGGTGATCGCTGCCAATGACATCGAACAGTACGAAAAAACGGTAAATGACATCGCCATCCGGCAGGTGCTATTCCAAAACGGTGAACTGACGGCTGTCCAGGTGGATACCCTCCAAAGCATTGTCGCCGAATGCCCCAAGTATAGCGGCCACGGGGTTTATCGCGCACGAGGCTTGCTTACGGGTTGCTACGAAGAAAATTGGAGCGACAACAACGCTCGCTGCTATCCAACTCCCCCATTCGTTCAGGAACTTGTGTTGGACAACGGCTTTGGCCAGCGTTCCGGCAAAAAACTATCGGACTCTCAGCCATTTGCCTACCCCAATCCAGCCACCGATGGCATATTTGTCCGCACGATACCAGCCCAGGAAGGGCAGATCGTACTTCAGGACATGACGGGTAAGGCATGGCGCGAAGTGCCGTTCGCACAGACCGATGTAAAGTACCTCGACCTTTCGGGTGTGCCTTCGGTTGTGTACACCTGCGCCGTCATAGGGAGTACCGGTGAACGCCAGGTCATCAAAATTTTCGTCGTAAAACCTTAAGCTCCTTCATCATGCAGGCTGCGCCCCGTCCGGGACGCAGCCTGCACTTTTTTGCCAAACATGAAATATTTGATTGTTTTAGGACTTTGGGCCGTTTGCTCTTACCCGGTTTTTAGCCAAAACAGGTATGACGATAACTGGGTGTTCCCAAAACTTCACCTCGGCGGAAACTTGCTCAATTTTAATGGAGACACATTACAAATATCGGCCTTGGACACAACAGATGGAAGAGCACGAGAGGCCCTTGCCTGCATGAGCGACAAAGGGGGCAACCTCCTGTTTTACACCAACAACTGTACGATATTTGACAAAAACCATCATGTCATGGACAATGGAGAGGGGTTGAACCCGGGCCAGATACAAACCTATTGGTGTACCGTAAATCCTTTTGCCAACCCAAACGACAATTCGGTGCTGATTCTGTCGCAGCCCGACGACGAGCAGGTTTTCCAGGTTTTTCATTGGGACTACGAGGCATTTAACATCGGCCAGCCGGGAGGCTCGCAGTTTGGCCCATTGCACTTGTACCATACCGTTGTGGACATGTCGCAAAATAACGGCCTCGGCAAAGTCATCTCAAAAAACAACCTGATTGTTGAGGATACCTTGACCTCATGCGCCTTGCAAGCCGTGCGCCACGCCAACGGGCGCGACTGGTGGGTACTGGCACCGGAGTTCAACGGCAACTGTTATTACAAAATCTTAGTCGATCCAGCCGGGCCCAAAATAGTGGATAAACAATGTGTCGGTAGCAATTGGGGGAAGTATGCTCGAAGTGGTGGGGTTCATTTCACTCCCGATGGTTCAAAGTATGTTCGATGTCATACAGAGTACGGCTTAAATATCTTTGATTTTGACAGATGCAGCGGGCAACTATCCAACCCTGTCCATGTCCCAATCGGGCCACAAGGGGCATTTCCCATCAACTGCATGACCCTGTCGCCGAGTGGCCGTTTTGCCTACTATCATACTCTAAAGGAGATATATCAGTATAACCTTGAAGCGCAGGACATTGCTGCCAGTAAAACTTTGGTGGCTACCTATGATGGGTTTGTTAGTGTAAACACGAAGGATTTTTACAAATCACAACTTGCGCCGGACGGCAAGATTTATATCAATTCCTTTGGGCCAGTTTTCTACCTGCACGTCATCGAGCACCCAGACTCGGCGGGCGTGGCCTGTGCTGTCAGGCAACACGCCATCGAACTCCCTAATTATCATTTTGCTGCCATGCCCAACTACCCTAATTACAATTTGGGAGCCATGCCAGGGCAGTGCGATACCATAAGTGTGGGTACAACCGAAGGTTGGAATAAAAATGCCAATGTACTACTGGTTTATCCTAATCCAGCTACAGGGGACTTTCAACTGAAATTGCCAGACCTCACAGGACAAATACAGGTTGATGTTTTCGATTTCGCTGGAAAATTAGTGTACTCGCAAAAAAGTGACCATACCGAGATAAAACTAAACATTTACCACCGCCTCAAAAGAGGGGGATATATCATCAGGGTAACTGATCAAAACGGGTATCATTACCTAAACAAGTTAATAGTGGAATAAAGATCTCAACATCTTAGGCAAAAGCATCGAACCGTAGAATCTACACCACCGTATTCCACCCGTGCGTATCCGCCATTGCTCCGGATCGAATAGCCTCCAACCGTTTCTTCACCCGCATGGCAAACGAATCATCCGTCACCGGGGCCAGTTGCAGTGCATGCTCGCGCACCTGCACTAATTCGATGGGCGCGGTGACGGCGGCTGTGCCCACACCAAACGCTTCCTGGAATTTGCCGTCCCGGTACGCCTCCACTAATTCGAGGGCGCTGATACGGCGTTCTTCGGTTGTGTAGCCCATATCGGCGGCGAGGGTCAGGATGCTGGCTCGGGTGATGCCGTCAAGGATGGAGTCGGACAGCGGCGGGGTCACGATCTTGCCGTCGAGCAGGAACATCACGTTCATCGTTCCGGATTCCTCCAGGTTCAGTTCCGGCGAGCCGTCGGTCCAGATCACCTGATCGAAGCCGGCCTCGCGGGCCAGTTGGGTCGGGTACAGCGATCCGCCGTAGTTGCCCGCGCACTTGGCAGCACCGGTACCGCCTGGCGCGGCGCGGATGAACCGCTCTTCCACTTTCACTTTCAGCGGCTTGGCGTAGTACGGCGGCACCGGGCCGGTGAAGATCACGAAACGGTAGGTGTCTGACACCCGCATACCGAACCGGGCATCGGATGCGAACACCAGGGGCCGGATATACAGCGCCGAACCCGGCGACGCGGGTGTCCAGTCGGCATCCAGAGCCACCAGTGCACGTACACAGGCATCGAAATACTCGGCAGGCATTTCCGGCATCGCCATGCGCACGAGCGAACGATTGAGTCGCAGCGCGTGGCGGTCTATTCGGAAAATGGAGGGGCGACCGCTGGCCTGCCGGAAGGCTTTCATGCCCTCCCACACAATCTGGCCGTAGTGCAGAGCCATCACGGACGGCGACAGCGTCAGGTCGGCAAACGGAACGATCTGCGGCTGTGTCCAGGCGCCATTGTGATAGTCGGACACCAGCATGTGGTCGGACATCGTTTCGCCAAAAACGAGGTGCTCAAAATCGGTTTCGGAGAGACGGCTGTGCGCCGTTTTTTGAATCGGAATCGGTTGAATCGTTTTTTCCATCTTGATGTTTGCACGTTTGTAAACGCCCTGTTCGAGCGGTATTTCCTGGAAACCCATCTTCCTGTACAGCTCTACGGCTGGGCCGGAAGTGTTGGTGTTCGAGTACAAAATGATGCGGTGTGCGCCCAGGGCCTCACCCTCCCGAATTGCTGCTGCCATCAGCAACCGGCCAATGCCGCGACCGCGCCAAGGTACGTCAACCGCCATTTTTGTCAGCTCATACTCGCCTGTTTCTTTGGGCCGCAGGGCTACTACCCCTACCACAGTACCGCCGTCCAAGGCCGAAAGTATACTTCCGCCGCCCGACAAGATATGGCTTTCGGGATTACTCAGCACATCAATATCCACTTGCTCCAGCGGGTAGTCCACCTCGATCCAGGCACGGTTCAGGTTGAAAAAAGCCTCGCGGTAATCGGGGTTCCAGCGTTCGATTTTGATAGCCATAGTTTTTGTGTTTGTTGTAAATAAATCGGGACAAAGGTGGCACCTTTACTCCCGAAAAAACAGTTTCAGTTTTTTAAAAAACAAGCAGAACAGATGATTGGCGCAAACGATGATTTTTTGTACCACCAAGTGGCCGACGAACTGGCGGAAGGCGTGGCCAGCGGGGTCTTCAAAACCGGCGACCGCCTTCCATCCGTACGCACCCTGAGCCGCGAACGGGGCGTGAGCCTGAGCACGGCATTCAAGGCCTATTCGGCTTTGGAAAGCAAGGGGCTGATCGAGGCTCGCCCCAAATCGGGCTATTATGTGCGGTTTCGGGTACAGCGCCCCCCTGCTCCACATCGTACACTCCGGCACGCCGCCCCGCCGGAAAGCCTGTCGGTGGACGAGATGATCGCCGCCGTGTACGCCAACCTGACCGAGGCCGGGGTCGTGCAACTTTCCCTCGCCGCGCCCGGCTACGAGCTGTTGCCAGCGGCCAAACTGAACAAATGCCTGCTGGAGGCCCTGCGCAGTAGCCCGACTAATTGCCTTCACTACGAACACATCGCGGGCAGCGAAGATATGCGCCGCCAGTTGGCCCGGCTGGCGCTCAATTGGGGCGGTAACTACACCGCCGACGACGTGATTGTCACCCACGGCTGCATGGAGGCGCTGTCCTTTTGCCTGCAAACCGTAACCAAACCCGGGGATACCGTGGCCATTGAACGGCCCACATACTTCGGTATTTTCAGTCTGCTGAAAAACCTCGGCCTGCGTGCCCTTGAGGTGCCCACCGACCCGCATA
>JBJXEZ010000362.1:0-16067 GCA_046153695.1 Saprospiraceae bacterium | reverse complement strand
GACCACGCAGGTTCCAACTTTTCCGGTATGCAAACCAATGGTTCGGTTGTGTTCGATTGCTACACACCGTTCCGTTTGAACCGTGTAAAAGTGTACGCCAACAAGGCCGGTATCCGACGCATCGAATTGCGCGATGCTGCTGGCATAACACTGGAGAGCAAGCAGGTTACTATCCCGGTTGGGACTACAGAAATTGATCTGGGTATGGACGTACCGGTCGGGACGGACCTTTCACTGACAACCGATGAGGCGGTCAATCAGCAGTCCTTAGGCACAAACGGTCCGCAATTGCGCCGCAGTGATGAAAATGTAGCCTATCCGTACGATGTGCCTGGGTACCTGAGCATCAAATCGTCCAACTTTGGTGTCACACGCTACTACTATTTTTTCAACTGGGAGATTGACTTTTACACGCGCACCTGCCTCAGCGAGCGCGTTCCAGTGACTGCATCCGTGGATTCTACGATGACTTCAGTATCAAATACCGGCGGCTTGGCTGGCATTAGCATCCATCCCAATCCGGCTTTTGAGCATATCATTTTGGATTGGGCAGATTTTGATGGCAGCCCTGTAGTCCTTTCCATTCGCGATGTGCATGGTCGTGTAGTCTTGAAAAAAACGCTGGTTTCACTCCCGCATACGGTTAGTTGCGTGGGTTTTCCTGCGGGTAGTTATTTCGTTTCGTTGGCCACAAGCCGCGGTATTGTTTACAGAAAATTTGTATTGACTGCGCACGGAAGGTAAATTTTCAACAATGCTTGGAGGTTTTGCAGAAGCCCGCTACTTTCGGCGCAGATATTTCATCAACACAAAATTTTTGACCTAACGCTTAACAAAACGCATTTGGCCTATGATGAACGAACGCTTACACACGATTATGACCACCAATTTGGTCACTCTAACACCTGGCGATACGCTTGGTCAAGCGAGGGAACTCTTCATAAACAAGCGCATCCACCACATACCGATACTAGACGGGAAAAAATTAGTCGGGTTAGTCACATCCTGGGACTTGTTTAAACTCGGCCTGTCGGCCGTCGCTTGTCAGGATATGCGGGTAAGCGAGGTAATGACCACCCATTTGGCCACATTGGACCCGGACCAGCATATTGGCGCCGCTGCGGAAGTGCTGATGGAACACCTTTTTCATGCCATACCTATCGTAAATGACAAGCACGAACTTTTGGGTATCGTCACCAGTTACGATGTCCTTCGGTACGAGTACCTGAAAGAGTACCCGGAGAATTTGGACAAGTTTGTGCCAGACAACATGTAGGCGAGGCCGGTTTGCCGGGAAGCCTACCCCTGTTTGAAAAAATGACGTTGCACCAAAAAACGGAGCCAGCAGATTCTCATCTGCTGGCCCGTATTCGTTTTCAAAACTGACGGCGGCTGCTCCCTGCCGCGCGTCCTTCAGCACTCAATCCAAGATATCGGTCCTTCTTGCTGAGCTTATGCTGTGTTTAAAGGCTATCAGCCGCTTTTACTGGCACAAAAGTATAGCACCATTTTTTTAAAAAATACGCACAAAAATCGGCCTGTATACTTTGGCCTAATCGAAGACCTCAATCAGCGTATTACTAGCTGGTGTGGCCTTGATTTTCAAATCATTTCCGTTGTGCAGTTCAAACTCGACGTCAAAAGACAGGGTACCATCGCTGTACTGGAGCACTGTGTTGCCAACTACGCTGAAGTCGTCCCAATCGGTGGAGCCGCAGGTGCCGAACACTACTACAACCTCATCCCCAGCGTCGTACTCCACCATAAAAGTCTGGCCACCTACGGTAATTTTTACCTGACCGGAAGTACCCCCGCCAGCACCCCAATTGATAGTGTAAGCCGTGTTTGCAGTGGCTAATTGCGAGTAGTAGTTGTTTGTCAGGTCGCCGCATGCTTGGGCAATTTCGCCGCTGGATGCACGCTCCCTAATAATGTCAATAATGATGAATGATGCTAGAGAAGTATCCATATTGAAAAATTGTTTAGTTGCTCTATTATTGCAGCGCAAATGCACCCTACAAAACCCTTTCTAGTAATGGATTATGCTCAATTCTGACTTGGTAGGGAACCTCCGTACCTTTACAAAAGCCGAGAAAAACAACCTGGTTTTGTTTTTACAGTCGCCATATTGCACCAACGGGGAAGATATCTCCAAAGAATCAGCGTTGATCAGGCACGTTATTGACGTGTTATCCGATGCTAAAAATACGGGTGGAAATGACCGCTTGAAAAAGGAGGTTGTACATACCCATTTGTTCGGTAACAGGTCATTCAACCCCAATACCTTTCGGAACCTGCAGGTTTCGTCATTAGCGCTGATTCACGATTTCATTCATGCGGAACGCCAAAAAAATAGTACACGCCAGGTTGGCATCCAGATTAGTCTTGTCCAATTTTTTACCGAAAAAGGGGAGATCGAGCTCGCTAGCAAATATTTACAGCGCATGGAACGAACGAGGTCAGCCAAAAATTCCAAAGACCTCACTGATTTTTTTTTAGATCTCGAAGCAGAGGATACCAAGTCTAGTTTTATGTCCGCTCATACCGAAATCAAGGATGATATAAACCTGCTGGACGCCCTTAAAAGCCTCGAAACCTACACTTGGGCAAGAAGGCTGGACCTATACCTGACCCTTTTCAGCGTGTTGAGGTCGGCGTCCATTAAAAGCAAAGAAGAAATCAAGGCCATTATCGAAACCACAGAAGCCAGTCTGCAACAACCGCATTTAGATATTCCACTCTTTCGCCTGCATTTGTTGGCAATGCAGATGTTGGACGAAACCGGGAAAACTTCCGATAAATTTTTTGCCAGTTTTATGGTTGAACTTCGTATGTATAGAGACAGCCTTTCCGAATACCACCTGTTCCGGTTAGAACAAACCGCTTACAACTTTTGTGTAAAAAACTTCAATACACCTGAATACCGGGACATCCTATTCGAATTGCACAAGTCGCGACTGAATCTCGAGCCTGCGGACGCACATGTTTTGGCGCTTGAATTCCTTAGTAATGTAAAAACAGGCATCCTTGGCGGTCAGACTGACCTCGTGCGATCGTACATTGAAAAGAATCGCTCCCAGATTTTAGGCCCGCAGGATGCAGAGCACTACTATCAGTTTGCGTTGGCCTTTTATTATTTCTCTATCGGTGAAATTGGGCAGTCAAGGAAAATCGTGGCATCATTGCCCAATTTCTACGACATTGGCTACAAGTATTTCAGTAAATTACTTGAGATCAAAATTTTCTACGAGGGTGGTGCCGGCGACCGCGACCTTTTCCTTACACGACTACACAACCTGCGCATGACACTTGATCGGGAAAAGTCCCTGAATCAGGAAAAACGGGACGGCTACATTAATTTTCTTAAATATGTACTCAAACTAGAACGGCTGCGACTGGCCGAAAAGCCAGGCAAGGCCCGGCTTTCAAAGTTACTGGAGGATGTTGAAGCCGAAATAAACATGAACGAACGGTTTTGGCTAAAAGCAAAAATCCTTGCCCTGGAGAACGGCTCTACTGCGGGATAAACTTTTTCTCCTCCGCAGGCTTTTTAGGCTGCCCCTCCTCGCCTCTCCGGCGCAAATCTGCTTCAGACATCGGTTCGATTTGGCCCCGGTAGCGCAGCTCTAATTTGTATTTCCTCCCCATGCCCTTAACTACCGGACCGAGCATGAGTTGCATTACGGTATCGGCCCGTGACTTGGCTTTTTCCAGTACATGCTCGTTGTCAAGGGCATCCTGTCGGAACTGCCGCCGGAGGTCGTTGAAGTTCTTGTTCATTTCTTCCCCACTGATCCCCGCTAGAAAACCCACATCGAGTTTGTCCACCCGTGGGTAAACTTCATGCGAAAGGATCGTCGGGGGTGGCAACGTGATATACACGATGCCTTTTTTGGGGCTGAACGTCACGTCAAATTGTTGATCCAGTTTAAACCCGGCCTTGATCACGCTGATCGCCTCGACTCGAATATCGGTTTCGGAAATAGAGATGCCGAATAGTTTGTAGGACAAGGTTTTATCCAAACCCAATCGGCTCCGTAGTTCGTAGGTAGCTAGTTCGGCAATGCCTTGGCGCACCTTGTCCTTCAGAAGGCCGCGCGAGGCGCTGAAGTCCATGATAGCAGCGCGGGTTTGCAGCCGCTCGACCATCGGGCGAAGTCCCTCGTTCAGGGCTACGCCACAGGGATTATCTACATTTTTGCCTTTGGCCAGGAGCCGTCCGTCAGTTGCTTTGAGCAAGGTAGCCATGATCTGTGTGACAAAAAAACAGGTATACTTGCCCGCTACTTCATTGAAAACCTGCACAGCCTGGTTGGCGTTGTCCTTATACCAATTTTCATAAAGCGTAGCCGTTGTGTCCTTCAGAGCCACGAAATCGCTGAAATACAAGGTTTGCAGGTAGTCGTGGTGCTTTCGGTACTCCGGCTCCAGACGGCGCTTAAGGCTGTCAGGGAGGTTCATTCGATTGGCCACATGGTAAAGCAGCGACACGTTGAAATTATACACCAGGTCATCGAACTCCTTGCGGTACATTTCCGGCTGGGACAGGATTTGCAGCGTGGCTTCTTCGTTCAGATTGGGCTGAAAATCGGAAGGCACATAGGTCAGTTGGACACCCTTCGGGCTTTGAAAAATAGTAGAAATACCGCCTTCGCCCGAGCACATTTTGAAAAGCAGCACGCCAGCAATACTGACAAGCGCGAGCAACAGGATTTGTTTTCCAAAAACATTACCGGAGCCTTCGCTGCCCGGTGCGTCCGGTTGATTTGTAGCCATAGTTGATAGATATTTTGCGCTAAGGAACGACTAAACGACTTCGCAATTTTGATACGGCTCATTTTTTATCCGTCAAGGTGTGAGCAGGTGGAGCATTCGTACCTTTGCGCCCGCAATGCTTACACTCAACAATGTTTTCGTCAAATACGGCAACCGAACCCTGCTCGACTCCGTAAACCTCGCCGTTAAACCAGGTGAACGAATCGGCCTTGTGGGCCGCAATGGCGCTGGAAAATCCACTTTGCTCAAAATTATCGCCGACGAAATGTCGCCACACGAGGGCAACGTCGTCAAACCTACCCACTTCACCGTCGGCTACCTCCACCAGGATATGCTACTGCCCAAGGGCAAAACAGTGCTCGACGAGACCATGACCGCCTTCGCCGAAGTGCTCGCACTCGAAAAACAATTGCACGATATCCAGAATGAGCTCGCTGTGCGAGAAGATTACGAGACCGATGCGTACCACAAACTGATTGAGGATATGGGCGACCTGACCGAGCACCTGCACCACCTCGGCCATGCCACCACTACTGCCGATGCCGAACGTGTACTCACCGGCCTCGGTTTTCAGCACAAAGACATGGAACGCCTCACCGACGAGTTTTCCGGCGGCTGGCAAATGCGCATCGAACTGGCCAAAATCCTCCTCCGCCAACCCGACCTGCTACTGCTCGACGAGCCGACCAACCACCTCGATATCGAGAGCATCCTCTGGCTCGAAGACTGGCTCACCAAGTACCCCGGCATGGCCATCGTCATTAGCCACGACCGCCGTTTCCTCGACAATGTAACCAACCGAACTGTCGAGATCATGCTCGGCAGACTCGACGATTACAAAGTCACCTACTCCAAATATGTGGAACTCAGCGCCGAACGCCGCGAAAAACTCTCCGCAGCCTACGATAACCAACAGCGCGTCATTGCCGACCGGGAACGCACCATTGCCCGCTTCATGGCCAAAGCAACCAAAACCAAAATGGCCCAGAGTATGCAAAAGCAGCTCGACAAAATGGAGCGCGTGGAAATAGACGAACAAGACACTTCCGTGATGAAACTGCGGTTTCCCGAAGCGCCTCGTGCAGGAGAAGTGGTGGCTACCGCTGAACACCTGACCAAACGCTACGGCAACCTGAAAGTACTCGAAAATGTAGATTTTCAACTTTTGCGCGGCGAACGCGTCGCCTTCGTAGGTCAAAACGGACAGGGGAAAACTACCCTCGCCAAAATCCTTGTAGCCGCCGAAACTGCCACAAGCGGTAAGGCTGGCGTGGGCTACAATGTATCCATCGGCTACTACGCACAAAACCAGGCAGAAACACTCGACCCCAAGATCACCCTGCTGGAAACCATGGAAAAATACAGCCCGCCGGAGATGCGCACTAAACTGCGGTCCGTCCTAGGCGGATTCCTGTTCAGCGGCGAGGATGTGGACAAAAAAGTGGTCGCCCTCTCCGGCGGCGAACGCGCCCGTCTTGCCCTCGCCTGCATGTTGCTCCGCCCTTTCAATTTTCTTGTACTCGACGAGCCGACCAACCACCTTGATATGCTTTCCAAGGACGTGCTCAAGCAGGCCCTTCTTGATTTCAGCGGTACCCTGCTCGTAGTTAGCCACGACCGCGAATTTCTCAGTAACCTGACCACACGTACCATAGAATTTCGAGACCACCGCTTACACGAGTATCTCGGCGATGTCAACTATTTCCTCGAAAAACGCCGCCTCGACAATATGCGCCAGGTGGAAATGCGCAACAATGGCGTTCGCGTAGCGGCTGAGCAGCAACGAGCTGCAGTAAATGGCGCCGGCGATGGGGTAAATAGCGGCACTGTCTTGTCTCCGGAAGAAAAAAAACAGCTCCAGCGAACTATTCAACGCACTGAACGCCGCATCAGCGAAATTGAAGCCGAACTCAAAAAAATCGAGGCAAAAATGGCTGAGACCGATTTTTACGGCAGTCCTTCAGCGCAGGAGGTGTTGCAAAAGTATTCGTCCGGAAAAACCGAACTGGAGAACGTGTATGCCGAGTGGGAAAAGGCTGTAGAACAGTTAGGTTAATCACTTGCTTTTCCGAAACCAGCCTGTGAGGTCGTGCATTAAATTGGCGAATGTGTCGTATTCCTTTCGGAAACTGATACCAAATCCATAGCGCGAACGCCGCGAACCACCGGCAATGTCCGGCTCAGTACGCTGGTACACCTTGAGCTGCCACTGGCGGTTTTCGGTGATCTGAATTTCCACCGTTACATCCTCACCGAGAAACCCGTCGGCAGTGGACGTGCCAGGTTGCCCTATGCCGAACTGGGAGCCAAGTTGAACCGTAATGCGATCGTTGGCAAAGCCGCTTCTCAATCGAACCTGGAGTTCTCGCCCAACCTGAGCCGTATTCGGCTGTTCCGGGGCTGTGCGGTTTCGGTATTCGTTATAGGCAATATTGAACTCGATGCTGGATACCGCTCCGCCAAACCACTCAGAGGCCAGTGTGGTAAGGTAGCTCGAAAACTGGTTGCTCAGTACCTGGGTGAGCGTATTGAACGCCGATGCCAGGTAATCACTGCTCTGAACATTGGCAGCGATGCCGGTAGAGGGCAGAAAAGAACCAACCACGATCAGGCCAAAAACCTGCCGCGTGAGCTCGTTCTGATCCTGTCGCAGGAATGCCATTTTACTGTCGGCCAACGACTTGAGTTGACTGCTTAGGTTCGGGAAACTCAGGTCAAAACTGATATGCGGCTTGAACAGGTCGCCTTTGAGGCGCATCGTAACCACCACTCGAGTTGATTTGGTGGCTTCGCTGTTTAGGTTGTTCGTTACGGCCAGTTCTTCCTGCAGCAGGTTGTAAAGCGAGGTGTTCTCGGCATATGTGGCATCGAGATTGATCTGGGCACCGTACGGGTCACCGTACCAGGTGATAGTGCCGCCGTCGGCAACGGTAAACGGCTTGTTCACCAAGTTCAGCAGGGTAAACATGTACTCCCCTCTCCGAATTTGATAGGTTCCATACATTTTGAACTCGCCTTCCCGATTGATGACGATGCGCAGGTTGCCGTCGCCCCGGCCCTTTACGATGTCGCCAGCTTGTTCATCGAAGATCAATTGAACCTCCGCGTCATCCGTGATACTCAAGTTCATTTCCAGGTTCAGGCCCTTTAGGTCGCTGGACGCAAACCGTTTGATTGCCTTCGCAGCATTTTCGGCAGGGGCGTTCTTGTCACGAAAAGTGATAAAACTGGCATCTTTGATGTCCGTTCGGGAAGCCGACAGAGGGATGTATAGCCGGGTTTCTTTGCCAGTCACGGCATCAATTCGTATGTCTGCCTTGCTAAATGATCCTGAAAACCGGGCCTCGAAACTGCCGATTCCCTGACCGTAGTACAGGTCATTGTCATTCTCCGTGGTGTTCATCACCAAAAAATCGGAGCCAAGGGTCTTGATGCTGCAATCCACCTCCCAGTCCTGAAAATGATCGTGGCGCAGCCCGCCACGAATGATGGCCGCGTTCTTTTGACTGCCGTCCAAAACGGTGTCCTTGTCAGCCCAAATTTGGGTTTCGGAGAGTTGAATAACCTCGTTCGGGAGATAAAATCGGGCTTTCAAATAATCAAATTGAAAAGAGCCATCTACAACGGCCTGCCCCCGCATACCGATCTTGTCGAATGGCCCGCCGAGCATCACATTAAGGCCAATACTGCCCTGGGTTTTCGAAATGTCGGGCACAATGAGTTCCAGCGCTTGCAGTGGGAAGTTCGTCCCTTGAACCGAAGCCAGAAACTCGCCTGGCGGTACTATACCCAGCCCATCCACCTCTTTGGGTTTCATGCCAGCCGAAACGTATGTACCGAGAATACGGAGTTGGTGTTTGTCCTTATCCCGAAAAAACAAGCGCCACCATACCGGCGAGTTTGCGTCAGGCAGTTCCACATTTCCACTCAGGCTGCCATACGAATTGCCGTTCAGGAAAACTGTGTCAGTAGTGATATACCCGCGAATGTCGCGCATGGCGAACAAGTCTTCAATCTCGACATCCAGGTTATAAATTTTCCCCCGGTACCGAATGCCGTCCAAGCGAAAAAACCGCTCGAAAAAATCAAGGTCGAAGTTGGCCAGCGAAAACCGCGCCCCCTTGCCCTCGTTGTAGCTTTCAAGTCGTATGCGCTGAAAGCCGTTCATCAAATCAAAGTTTTTTGCCTCGAAATACGAACTGGAAAACCGCAGGTAGTTCTCGTCCTCCATGTACCACTGGTCATCAAACAGGGTGATGGAAGCAGCATTGAAATGTACCTGCCAAAGGGTGTCCGCAGTGGACAGCAACCCTCGAAGATTAATTCGTTGTACAACCGAGGTGGAATCTTCGGTATTGACCGTAAATTTGATGGCATCGTCCGCAAAGTCGCCGGATACCCGAATGTTGGCGATTTCACGCCCGTCTGCCAAAATGGTTTTTGGCACGCCAAATGTCAGCCTACCTGTATCTTGTTCGTTGGTCCAAAACAAATCGGCATTGTGCAACGCAAGTCCGTTATACCGCAGGCTCGGCAATTCCAACCTAAACTCGGACGTGCCCGATTTGGCATTCAGTTTAGCCCTGAGGTTCACGTTTTGGAGCGTATCCAGGCCGGGGTCGAGCAAACGGGTGAGGCCCCGGGTGTTTTTGAGGTGAATATTGAGTTTGTAGTTGTCCGATAAGTACGTCGAATCCGGTTCGGGATTTTGGAATGCCTGCCGCGCCAGATTGGGATAATACTGGTAAAAATACCGTAAAGCGTTGACAGCCATTTTATTTACTTCGAATCGCCCTTCGAGAATTCCATCGGCGATATCCGAAAGGAGAATGAAATTGCGGTTGCCGTTTGGCCGTGTTGTAGCTGCAAAGGTGAGTGAGTCTATGTTGTGGTGGTACTTTTTGTCTTGCACCAGCCGGAAATTGCGCAGCACAACCGCTCCGCGCAGGTCGTCAAGGTTACGGGCAAAGAGTTTGATTTTCTGGATTTTACCCGACAGTACCCAGTCTTTGTCTACCAAATTCAGGGCGCCTAGGTCAACCCTGTTTAGGTCCGCTTTGAAATCATACTCTGGAATAGAATCCCGTAGGTTGACCGTTCCATCGAAGGTAAAATTCATGTTGGGGTCTTCCATGTCGAGGTGTCCGGTAAACACCGACTGTTCAAAGCGGCCATTCATTGCCACGTCCTGGTAGTTGTAGCCCCGGAAATAAAGCGAGTCTATGGTCCCGTTTAGTCTGGCTTTTAGTGTTTCTAACGTCAGCCCCGTCCCTTCTGAAATGTCCGCTCGGAATGTTGACTTGCCAAAGTCTGAGTTTCCAGTCCATTTGTCCATGTCAAAATTGATCATGTTCAGAAATCCCGAATACGTCGCTTTTTCGGCACCGCCGCCGAGGTCGAGTTTCATGTCCACGTTCCCATGGCCGACTTGAGTAGACAAGTCGCCGGTCAGAATGTGATTGATGCCGAACAGTATCTGATAAGTTCCGCTGAAATTAATGTTGCCCAGCCGGTCGAAATAGTCGGGTGCATCAAAGCCGGGAATGATCATACGCACCGTTCGCATATTGGTTTTTGCACGTTCAAGGTCAAAAAACAAACGCATTCGGTCACCGCCTTCTGCCATGTCGTCGCCGTCGAAATTGCCCGCGATGTACAGATCGTCGCCGAGGCGAAAACGAAGGGATCGACCATTCAGGCGGTTGATTCGGCCATCAATATAGCCGGTGATATCCACAGCAAGCTCCCGGTTTTTTACAAAAAAAGCGTTCTCTTCCAAGTCTTTGCTGAAGAACATGATGTCGCCGAGACGCACCTTGGAGCCTTCGGCAAACCGCCCGTCCAGGTATACGCCGTTAGTGAACCGCTCGTAATCGTGGTAGCTGTTGTAGCGCAGGGCAAGTGTGTCACCGAATGCGCTGCCGTTCGTTTCCAGGCGCATCCCGTACAGGGCGGTGGTCGTGTCGTTCACAAACACTTCATTGGCTTCCAGGTGTTGGATCGAAAATCCGCACTGCTCTTTGCAGGTCATGTGGCGCAACTTGCCGTGAAACGCAAGGTCGGAAGTGGCTGTCACACTATTGGCTTCGATGACAATATCGCGCACGGCCAAATGAGCGAAATCCATGTTCTTTTCGAAAGCATGCCGAGCGGGAGTGTCGTCATATTTATCTAAATAAAACTGAGCATCGCGCAACACAAATTTACCTATCAGCGCCTGTAATGGCTGGTTTTCTTCATTTTCCGTAGCCTCTTCCGGCGCATCTTCATCCGCTTCCAACGGAGGGCGTTCTGCTATTGCAAACACCACTCCTTCCAGCAAAATGGACGGCACATCGAGGTTTTTTTTCAAAAAATCCCACTTGTTAATACGAATGGCACCGTTGCCCACCTTGGCGTACATGCGCTTGCCCGCCATCTTGTCGTCCGACAGAAACTGAACATCGGTCAACTGCACATTTTTCACTCGAAGTTGAAATGCGCTCGGTTCTTCATTTGGGTCCGCAGGAGATCCGGCAAAGTAGTCGAGCAGGAATTGCAGGTTGGTGGTGGAGTCGCCAGCCATTTTCCGAACCTGTACACGGGCCCGCGTCAGGCTAATCTCGTCAAACTCCAGTTGATTTTGCAACAGGGAAAAAATATTGGAGTTCAGCCCGGCTTTCAGGCGTTCCACATAAAGCAACGTATCGCCGCGCAGGTCGGCTACAAAAAAACCTTCCAGCACCAGGTTGTCGAAAAACGAAATGTCCACATGCTGAATTTCCACGGTGGTATTCAATTCACTCGACAAGTGGTTCGTTATTTTTCCTATGAGCCAGTTTTGTACCAGCGAAGACTGGAGCAGAAAATACAGAAAGATCAACGTAGCGACTATGCCAAAAGCCGCATTCTCCACTCGCCGCCATATGCGCCTGAGCGCCAATAGCCACTGGCTCGGCGCGGCATCAGCGGCCTCCGGTTCAGTGTTTGTTTGTGGTTTTAAATCTTCCATTTTTTTGAAGTAATGCTTCGCTCGCCAAGGCGTAATAGTATCACATAGGCTCACCGAGCAAACGACCGGTCATAAAGTTAACGGAGCCGGAAACTGGACGCGCCAAGCAGACCTTTGTCGCAGTAAACGGCAGCTACATAATTTCCTGCCTTCAGTTTTTCTTCCAATTTGTGCGCAATAGACAAACGTTGCGTGGTTTCGAGCACCACTTGCTTGACTTGTTGTGCTACTATTTCTACTGGGCCAGTTGGCGCATAAACGGTTGCCTTGATCGGATTGTTTATTACGATCGGTGTACCCTTGTCGTCTGTGACAGACAAATACAATTTTTGCGGTCCGTGGAATTGCTGAGGTACGTCAGCTAGATCGAAACTGATCAACAATTCGCGTGCCCGGCTTGCCCGAACGGTGAGCTTGTCGTTGCGCAGCTCCACCTCTACCCGAAATGAGGAGGCTTTAAACGTCGCAGACTGTGTTTTTTGAATTTGTTCCTCCAATTGCTTTGCCAAATTTGTCACCTGCCCTTCCAGTTGGGTGTTTTTGTTCATCAGCAAATCATTTTCCTCGCGCAGTTTTTGGTTTTCCTGACGCAATACCAGCATGATGGTCTCGAACTCGGTTTTGATCCGACTTAGGTCGGCTACCTGTTTTTCCAAGTCAGATGCATCCTTGGCAGCTGCCGTTTTTATTTGTTTGATGACGATCTCCTTCTGTTCGATAAGGGCGGCCGTTGTTGTCACCTGGCCCTGAAGGTTTTCGTTTTCTGTACGCAGCCCGGAGTATGCAAGGGACAGACTGTCCAATTCGCGCTCAATGCCGGTTTTCACCAGAGCGAGGGAGTCCATCATTTGTCGCTGAATGGCGTTGTCATCTGCGGTTTTCTTGGTTTTTTGCCAAAAAAACCAGCCTGCCGCGCCGGAAATAAGCAACAGGAGGGTAACGACGAAACCGTACACACGGGAATTTGAGTTTGCGCTCATTGCATGTTAAAATTTGAATGCTCAAGAGAATCGGCTTGGGAGGAGATTTTGCGTTCTAAGCGGCTTTTCTCTTCTGGTGTGTTGGCATTGGACAAAAAATCGGGATCGAGCGGCTCGAGTAAGTAAACGCCGGCTGCAATCAACGTTTGCCTTGCACAGCGCTTGCCTTGTTCCAGGCGCTCGGTGAGCAACTGAGCTACGGCAGGCTCCCAGATGGCAAACAAAGGATCCGGCGAATCATCGTTGAACGCGGGCGAACGAAAGGCCGTGGCTGCCCGGTCCGCGCGGCGTTCCCGCACCAAAAGCCGAACTGCCGCCGCGTTCACAAAAGGCATATCGCATGCAACGACCAACCATGCTGAGCGGGGATCTTCGTTAAATGCAGAAGCGATGCCCCCCAACGGGCCGGAATCAGGAAAAGAATCGACAATCAAGGGCAAGTCGGGCAATTCAGGGGCTTGATCGGGGCGGCAGGATACAAATGTTGGGATACCGAGGGATTCCAGCAGACGAACCAAGTACACACGTTGGGGCATACCGTGCCACTCGATCCGACCTTTGTCCTGCCCCATTCGAGTAGACCTTCCTCCTGCCAAAACCAATGCTTTTATAGGCGGCAAACGCTCTTCCTGCGTGTTTGTCATGTGCATGCTGCTTTATTTCTCCCGCTTTCCTTAGGGTCGTACTTTGCGGCCTCAAAATTAGATTCTTTTATCCAAAATTCAATTTTTCGCATCTATGCTGACCGTCGAACAGGCCACGGGAATCATTCTTACCACCGTTCCCTCGGCAAATACCGAACGTATCCCGCTGTCAACTGCTTACGGCAGGGTGCTGCGTGAAGAAATTCGTGCCGACCGCGATTTCCCCCCGTACCACCGCGTATCAATGGACGGCATCGCCATCCAATATGAAGAATTTGTCAAGGGAAGAAGAGAATTTGACGTGATCGGCCAATCTGCCGCCGGGTCGGGCAAACAGGGCCTGCCCCACCCTACTGTTTGTATCGAGGTTGCTACGGGCGGCGTTTTGCCGGACATGGCCGATACAGTCGTGCCTTACGAGCATCTGCGTATAGTGGGTGAACGGGCCATCATCGAAACCGATCAGGTTGTTTTTCAACAAAATATTCACCAGCAAGGAGCAGATCGCCGACAAGGCGACGGCCTGTTGTTTCCGGGCAAATGGCTTGGCGCCGCAGAACTGGCTGTACTTGCCACAGTTGGGCAGGCAGAGGTATTGGTCAGCGAACTGCCCGATGTGGCCATTATTTCCACGGGCGACGAATTAGTCAAGGTGAACGCCGTCCCGCTGCCCTGGCAAATTCGGCAGTCGCACCCATCGGCACTGTCTGCTTTGTTAGGCGGGTGGGCGAGGCACATCACATTGCACCACAGCCGGGATATCCCCGAAGAATTGGCCACATTGGTACGCCAAGCCCTGTCCGACAGCCAGGTTGTACTGCTTACCGGAGGCGTTTCTGCTGGAAAGAAAGATTACGTTCCCGCTATCCTGGACAGCCTTGGTGTCGAGATCGGGTTTCACAAAGTATCTCAACGACCCGGCAACCCACTACTTTTTGGTCGGGCACCAGGTGGAACCGCTGTATTTGCCCTCCCGGGCAACCCCGTTTCGGCATTCATGTGTACATGCCGGTATGTCTTGCCGTGGCTTCGCCCACATATCGGGATACCACCAATTCCGAACGAATGGGCAGTATTGGCCGAGCCACTGGAGTTCAAACCCGACTTGACCTGGTTTGTGCCGGTCGCGCTGGAAAACGACCGGGGCACCCTGCGCGCTTTTCCCAAACCGGGGCACGGCAGCGGCGATTTGGCCAATCTGCACGAAGCCGACGGCTTTCTCGAATTGCTCAAAGGACGGCATCGGTTCGAGAAAGGCGAAGTTTTCCCGTTGCTGCGGTATACCAATTTTATGGGAGGGCACAGATTGGCTTGATTCCGAACCGTAGGCCGAATTGAAAAAAAATCTGACGGTGTCCAAAAATCGTTGAAAATTGCCGCCTGAAAACAAATAACTTTCGGCTACGCCAGTTTATAGAGCCGAAACAACTGAACTGTACTAGCTATGAAACAACTACAGGATTTTTTCCTTTTCTGCTCCGGCGTGGACCGCAGTTTCCTGGAGCGATGCCCATCCGACACTAATAAATATGTCGGTATCGGGGCCACCATTTTTTTCACAGGCGTCCTCGCTTTTTTTTCAGCGAGCTACGCACTTTTCACGGTATTCGGTTCCTACTTCATGGCCGCCGCCTTCGGGCTTGTATGGGGCCTGATGATCTTCAACCTCGATCGGTACATTGTGCTCAGCATGAAAAGCAATGGCAACTGGTGGCGCGACCTGTTGGTGGCAACTCCGCGGCTCATGCTGGCGGTGTTATTGGCACTGGTTATTTCCAAGCCGCTCGAATTGAAGATTTTTGAAAAGGAAATCCAAACGGAGCTGGTCACGATGGAACAGGAGGTGTATAAACAGCAGGAGGACAAACTGAAGTTGCGATACCAAACCCAAATTGACGAAGAAACGGCTCGTATCAACCTGCTGAAGGCCGAAATTGCTCAAAAAACAGAGGCCAGAAATACGCTCGTAAAACAGGCCGTTCAAGAAGCCGACGGCACGGGCGGCTCCGGCAAAAAAAACCTCGGACCCATTTATCGGGCGAAAAAGTCAGAAGCCGACCTCGCTCAAGCCGAACTGGATCGGACGATTTCCCTGAACCAGCCCCAAATCATAGAAAAAACGCTGGCTATTCAGAAATTAGAATCTACTGTAGCCAAAGAAATAGCCACGTTAAAGCGCACGCGCTACGACGGCCTGGCCGCCCGAATGGAGGCCCTGTCTCGCCTGAGCGGCAAGAGCCTCGCTATTTTGTACGCCAGTATTTTTATCACCTTTCTTTTTATTGCCATCGAAACGGCCCCGATTACTGTTAAATTAATTTCCTACCGTAGCCCGTACGATTACCTGTTGCACGAGCACGAGCACGTTTTCGAAATGGCAACACTGGAGTCCGTCACCTTGCGGGCCAACACCGTGACCAACAAACTCCGGTTTGACACGGACTCCGGGCGGCACCTTGTGCTCGCGCGAATTGCAGCGGAGAGGGCGCTAATTGACTATAAACTCAAGGAAAAACTGGAAGAGCTCAAAACCAAGCCATACAACTGGTCCATGGATGCCCGACTTTAAGTGCGTGTTTAAAATTTAGTGCCGAGGCGAAAGCGAGCAAAATTTGTTTCAGGCAAGGCAAAATTTGCAGCCGTAGCCGGGTGTCTACGGCGAAAATTTTAACGCAG
>JBJXEZ010000355.1:0-18606 GCA_046153695.1 Saprospiraceae bacterium | reverse complement strand
CGTCGTCGGTGCCCACGGCAACGATGTTGTGTGAATCGTGCGCCACACTGGAGGCCAGTGCACCGCGTTGTAAACCAAATCCGCGCACAAACCCGATAGCTGGCGCAACAGCCGGTGCATAGCGGTTCACCACAGCAATTTTCAGTAAATCGTGGGCAGGGTTCGGCAGCAACATCCCGTCCTGCAAGCGAGCGTGGCCCTCTTCACTGCCCGTCACGATCTCGCCGTCCCAGGCACGGATAACGCGAACAATGCCGGTGCTTTGTCGAGCAATCAGGTGAAAATCGGCAGGTGATTTTGGCAAGGCCGCAAACTGGTTGGGAGTCCCGGAGATCAGGTGCGGGAGACGGGTCACACTGTTTGCAGCCACGCACACCCCGCCGATGTATGTTTCCAGAACTTTAAAGTTCGTCAGGTCGGCCACGCGAATAAAATCTGCGGGATCGCCCTCGCGCAACAGGCCCACGGGCAGCCGGTAGTGTTGCACGGGATTGAGGCTTGCGGCCCGGAGCGTATCGAACAAGTCGCAGCCCTTGGCTATGGCACGGGCAACAAGCCGGTCAATGTGCCCGCGCAGCAGATCGTCGGGGTGCTTATCGTCGCTGCAAAACATGACCTGTTGGGGGAATTCGCGCAACAACGGCCACAAGGCTTCAAAGTTGCGTGCGGCGCTGCCCTCACGAATCAGGATTTTTATACCGAGCAGGGCTTTTTCCCGTCCTTCTTCGTAGGTGAAGCACTCGTGGTCGGTGGTTATTCCGGCAGCGAAATAACGCCGGGCATCATCGCCGCGCAAGCCGGGGGCATGCCCGTCCACTGGTTTGCCGAGGCGATAGGCGGCGGCGATTTTGGCCAAACACTGGGCATCTCCGTGCAACACACCGGGGAAGTTCATCATTTCCGACAGGTAGCCAATAGCCGGGTTTTCTAGCAGGCGCTCCACGTCAGCAGCGTCAAGTACAGCACCGGCGGTTTCAAAACCCGTGGCTGGAACGCAGGAGGGAGCGCCGAAGCAAAATTTTACGGGAACGCGGCGGGCATCGTCGAGCATGTACTGCACCCCCTCGGCCCCTAGTACGTTGGCGATTTCGTGCGGGTCAGACACCGTGGAAACAGTGCCGTGAACTACTGCCATGCGGGCAAATTCTGCTGGCGGCAACATGCTGCTTTCGATGTGGACGTGCGCGTCCACAAAACCGGGCAACAAAAAACCCGCCTCGGCAGGAACATTGTCCACGGCTCGAATTTGATGAATTTGGCCGTTTTCGATGGTAATTTCTGCCGGAGTAATACGGCGGGCGTGCAGGTCAACCAACTGGGCGCGTAGTTGCATTGTAAATTTCTTTGCCCCAAAGATAGGCATAGGCCCGTACCTTCGCCGCCATGAAAAAGCCACTTTTGTTGCTGCACGGCGCTCTTGGCAGTGCGGCTCAATTCAACGATCTGAAGCAGGGCTTGTCTGCAGAACGGGCCTTGTTCGTCCATGATTTTCCCGGACATGGCGGCCAAAACACCGACACCGAGTTCTCCATATCGCGTTTTGCGGCCAGTGTATTGGCCTTTTTGGAAAAAAACAACCTCGGTGCAGTGGATATTTTCGGGTACAGCATGGGCGGTTATGTAGCTCTTTGGCTGGCGCGAAACCACCCGGACCGTGTCGGGCGCATCGTCACCCTTGGCACCAAACTGGCGTGGTCGCCCGAAACGGCAGCCAGAGAAACGGCTATGCTCAACCCGGAAAAAATTTCGGCCAAGGTGCCTGTGTTCGCTCAATTACTCGCCGACCGCCACACTCCTGCCGATTGGCAGGTGGTAGTACGCCAAACGGCCGGGTTGCTGCATGACCTTGGGAACGGCGCCGCACTCGTAGAGGCCGATTATCGAGCAATAGACTGCCCAGTCGTAATTGGCTTGGGCGAGGCAGACAACATGGTAAGTCGGGAAGAGTCAGAGCAAGTGGCGAACTGGTTGCCAAACGGGCGTTTGGAGGTACTGCCAGGGATGAAACACCCATTCGAGCAGGTAGATCAAAAAATGCTTGCCACTTGGCTGCAAAAATGTCTGGCTTGATTGCGTACCTTTGGCAACAAATGTAACCTGCTGAACCCAACCAGTGTCCCACACCGAACAACCAGCAACGAGCCGCCACATGGCCGCAACGATAAGCGACGAAATTCTGATTCAGCAGGCATTGAGCGGGCGACAAAGCGCCTGTTCATTATTGGTGAAACGATACGAAAAGTACGTGTTCACGCTGGCTTTGCGTTTTGTCAAAAATCGGGAAGACGCGCACGAAGTGGCTCAGGATTGTTTCATGCGGATGTTTCGGTACATGGCTGATTTTCGAGGCGAGTGCCGTTTTACAACCTGGCTGTACCGGATCGTTTACTCCACCTCGTTGAACCATTTGAGAAAAAAAACGCCAGAAATCCAGTCGCTTGACGACGACCAGAGGCCGATTCAGTTGAAAAACGATTTGGTACCGGATGCGTCCAGAGCAATGGAACGCGACGACCGAAACGCCACTTTACGCCAGGCTATTGACCTGCTTTCGTACGACGATGCCAGTATTATCACCCTGTTTTACCTATACGAGCAAAGCCTCGAAGAAATTTGCCAGGTGATGGAACTCACAATGACTAATGCCAAGACCAAACTTTGCCGCGCCCGCCAGCGCTTGCGAGCGATCATGGATGCCAATTTTGCCTCAACCTTCGAAATGCACTATGCAGACTAAAAAAACAACTTTCGCAATACACCAGAAAACGTGTTAACCCGTAACCCCACAACCCAAAAACGGAGCAACATGAACAGCACATTTTTTCTGACAGACGACATCCTTTGGGATTATGCCGATGGTTTTCTGGACGCATCGCAACAGCAGGAGGTAGAAAAGCACCTGCGCCTGCATCCCGAATGGCAAACACATTTGCAAGCCATTTTGGACGAAAAACGCGAGATGTCATCTTTGCCACTCGAAACGCCGAAACCCGGATTTGCGGACCGCGTGATGGCAGCATGGGCTGCGGAGCATGTCACAAAAACCGTACAATCCAAAAGCAACGACTGGGTCGTGCGGTGTATCGCTCTTGCTTTCGTGCTTTTCATTTTGGCACCGGCCATATTGATGATCGTAGCAGCCCTTCGAATGCCAGCCACCCAGATACCGGGTATTGATCTGCCGCAGGTTTCGTTGCCGGCAGTTGAATGGAGCGCGCTATTTGGCAGTTCGTTTTTGCAGATCGGTTTCCTGTTGGTCTTTGTTTTTTTTGCGCTGCGGTTGTTTGAAAAAATGGTGCTTCAGCGCCTGGTTGTGCAAAAATTGGCCTGAAAATCGCAGATACACTTGCCTGATTAACCCTGACGTAATCTTTTTTTACAATTCGATGGAGCGCGAAAAGAAGCCCAAGCATTTTATCCAACGGCCAGAGTACCCAGGCGGCCCGAAAGAATTAACGAAGTTTATTTACCAAAACCTGCGCTACCCGCCGGAGGCCGTCAAGGTGCAAAAGGAGGGTACCGTGTATTTGGAATATGATATCGACTACCATGGCAATGTGGTGGATACGCGCATAATTCAGGGAATTGGCCACGGCTGCGATGAAGAAGCGGCACGTGTCGTACGGATGTTGAAATTTTCCATTGGACGGAATCGCGGCGTACGCGTGCTTTTTCACCAAAAAGCCAACATCCGTTTCAAACTGCCAAAGCCAGCCAAAGTGGAAAAGCCAGCCGCCGTACAACAGCAAGCGCAGCAAGTGCAGTACAATTATGTGACCACGGCTCCAGTTCCATCCATGGCTGCCGCTGGCGAAAAGACCAAGCAACCTGCCACGACCTACTCCTATTCGATTTCTTTCGAGAAAAAATAAGGCTGTGACTAGAATTCAGATGCCGAGATTTAATCGAGACTGAATTTAACTCAAATCGTTGCCGATATCGCGACGGAGGTATTTGCCTGAAAACTGTACCCGTTCGGCAGCCTCGAGCGATTTGGCAACCGCCTCTGTCGATGAATTTCCAAAGGAAGTGATCGCCATGACCCGACCGCCGTTGGTCACGAGGTGACCGTTGCCATCGGTTGTGGTACCGGCATGGAGGTAAAGTGAGCCGGGTAGTTTGCTGGAAATTTCGATGCGGTCGCCCTTGCGATAGTCGCCAGGGTACCCACCGGCGGTGAGCATGACAGTGGCTGCTGTTTCAGGTGCAACTTCAATCTGAACGCCGTCAAGTTGGCCGCTCAACAAGTGCTCAAAAAGATCAGTCAAATGGTTTTTCAGCCTGGGAAACACGACTTCTGTTTCGGGGTCGCCCATTCGGCAGTTGTATTCGATGACAACCGGATCACCTTCTACGTTGATAAGGCCGAAAAAGAGGAAGCCTTTGTAGTCAAGTTTTTCGGCAGCAAGGCCTTGTACGGTGGGCCGGACGATGCGCTCTTCTACTTTTCCCCAAAGTTCCGGAGATACGAACGGTACGGGTGAAACGGCTCCCATGCCGCCGGTATTTGGCCCGGTGTCGCCTTCACCAGCACGTTTGTAGTCTTTTGCTTCCGGCAAAATCTGGTATGTCGTGCCGTCGGTTAGTGCAAAAACCGAAAATTCGATGCCACTGAGGAATTCCTCTATGACAACACGGCGACTGGCTTCACCAAACTGACCGGCGAGCAAGATACCGAGGGCGGTCGTTGCTTCGGGCAGGTTGTTCAGGATAAGTACACCTTTGCCAGCAGCGAGGCCGTCGGCTTTAAGCACAAATGGCGGCGACAGGGTTTTGAGAAAATCGGTGCCTTCCGATACGGTCGTGACTTCGCGGTAACGGGCAGTGGGTATGCTGTGCCGCTCCATGAATTTTTTGGCAAAAGCCTTCGATCCCTCGAGTTGCGCACCAGCAGCGGACGGGCCGATGATACCGATCCGGCACAAGTCGGGATCGTTTTGAAAATAATCCACGATGCCGCGCACGAGCGGTTCTTCGGGGCCGACGACCACCAACCCGATCTTGTTTTTCAGAGCAAACTCC
Organism: Saprospiraceae bacterium; assembly: GCA_046153695.1. Classification (GTDB taxonomy): domain Bacteria; phylum Bacteroidota; class Bacteroidia; order Chitinophagales; family Saprospiraceae; genus M3007. The sequence continues at coordinate 13,584 of JBJXEZ010000355.1, read as the reverse complement.
CGGATTGCCGGAAAATCCATTGTCGACAAAAGCACATTCGTGCCGCATTCAGCAGTGCCGGCGTTCCCGGGGGCGATAAACAACAGGGCACAGCCGGGTTCGTTGGATAGTTTCAGGGCAAAAGCGTGCTCGCGGCCGCCGCCACCGAGCAACAGGATATTCATGGGTTCACTCATTGCTGCCTTTTTGCTTTTTCTTGGCTTCTTCTTGCAAGCGAGTGAGTTCGGCCTGGGCTTTTTGTATTTCGGCTTGCACACCGACCAATTGTTGCTGGGCCTGTGTCACTTCCTGCTGTTTTTGGCTCAAAGCCTGTTGGGCTTGTGCAATTTTTTGCTGTTCCTCCTGGACTTTTTGTGCTGCATCGGCCTGGGCCTTGGCTATTTCTGCGGAACCTTCGGCACGAACTTCGGCGACACGCTTGGCTTCATCCTCTTTGGTTTGACTGATTACCGCTGCTGCGTCCTGTTTGGATTTGTAAACAGCCTCGGTAGCCTCTTTTTGGGCGGAAGCGGCCTCTTCGGCGGCGCGTTTGCGGGCCTGTTCTGTTTCGTTGGCATACTGCTGCCGTTTTTGTTCGGCATCCTTGCGAGCGATGGCTACCTCGGCGGCAGCCTGTGTACGCACCTCTTCCATTTCCTTTCGGGCGCGCTCCTGTGCATCGGTGACTTCCTTGGCTGCAGCGGCCTTTTTGTCGTCGGCATCCTTACGGGCCAGGGCGATCGCTTCGAGCGCTTGTTGTTTAGTGGAGGCCACCTCGCGGGCTGCTGTTTCTTTTGTTTTGGCTACTTCGGCGGCAGCTTCATCCTTGGACTTGGCTACGTTTTCGACGCTTTCCTGACGGGCTCGAGTAGCGGTTTCCTTGGCGGTCTTGACCTCTTCGGCGGCCTGCTGGTTGGTGTTGGCCACTTCTTGGGCGGCGCGTTCGCGGGCACTGGCAAGTTCAGATGCGAGGCGTTGGCGTTCCAGGGCTGCGCTCTCACGGGAAATGCGGATGCTGTCTGCCTCAGCGGTCTTAATGGCCGCAATACTCTGGGCGCTTTGCCGCTTGGCCTCGGCTACTGCGTTGGTTGACTCCTGTTGAGCGCGCACCTGGGCCTCTTTAGCAGCCTGGATTTCCCTGGCGGCTTTTTCTTTGGCGGCAGCGATTTCGGCTGCAGATTTTTCGCGGGATGACATGACTTCCTGAGCGGAAGCAGTGGTGGTTTCCTGTTGTTTTTTCTTGGCCTCGGCTATGGCTGCAGCGGCTTCCTGCTGGATTTGCTGCATCCGTTGGTCAGCGGTCATTTTGGAGGAGTTGACCTCATCAGCATATTTTTTCTGCGCCTGATCGGCGTTGGAATTGGCTGCCAGCACTTTTTCACGGGCTTCTTCTTGGGCCTTGGCAATTTCCTGCACGCTGCGTTCGCGGGCCTTGAGCACCTCGTCGGCGCTTTCCTGCCGAATTTTGGCTTCTTTTTCCTTAGCTGCGGCTACGGCCTTGGCCAGCTCGTCTTGAATTTTTGCGATCTCTTCAGTGGCACGCTGGCGGGCGGTTAGCACCGTTGCTGCTATGGAGTCTCGTTGAGATTGGGCACGGGCCTGGGCATCGGAAATAGCCTTGGTAGCCTCGTCCTGAACCTGCTGGACGTTTTGGGCGGCGCGTTGGCGACTGTCGGCCACTTCTTTGGCGATGGTAATTTTATCTGCTTCGGCTTTTTCGCGCTGGAACTGCACGTCCTTCCGGATTTGCTCGATTTCATTAGCCGATTTCTTCTTGGCTTCGGCTACCTCGAGGGCGCTGGCTTCTTTTTGTTTGGCCACGCTTTCCCGGAGGTCGGCGAGTTCGGCAGCATTGTTTTGCTCGAGCAGGGCTTTTTCTTCTGCAGACTTGCGGCGCGACTCGGATACCTCGTTGGCCAGGCGCTGTTTTTCGAGTACAGAGCCTTCGCGCATCTTGGCTACTTCGTTGGCTGTCTCCTCGCGAATTTTCAAAATTTGCTCGGACGCTGTTTTTTGAGCGCCTTGCACGTCTACCGCCGTTTTGCCTTTTTCCTGTTCGGCTGTTTTCCGGGCCTCTGCTATGGTGCGGGCATTTTCATCACGGATACGTTTGAGCTCATCTTCGGCATTACCACGGGCAGTAGATACCTCATCGGCATACTGGAGTTTTGCCTGATCCAGACGCTCCTTGACCTTGGCCAGTTCCTGTGCCGCGTTGTCGCGGGCTTTTTGGATTTCTTCAGCTGATGCGAGTCGGGCTTTTTGTATATCCTCGGTGGCTTTGCGGCGTTCGTCTTCGACGTTCAGATTGATACGCGCTACTACCGAGTCGGCTTTGCTGCGGTTTTGAGAAATAATAGATTGCGTTTCAGCCTTACTTTTTTCAATCTCGGCCAGGCTGGTTTTGCGCGCTTCCAATACCTCGTTGGCGTACTCGAGTTTTTTCTGGTTGGCTGCTTCGCGGGCGGCTGCTACCTCTTGCTGGAGCTGTGATTTGATCGCTTCACCCTTATCTTTTTCGGCTTTTATCTCAGCCCTGATTGTTTCCTTGGTTTTTTCTAATTCGCTACGCAGGCTGGTCACTTCATCGTCACTGACAGCGGCATTGGTTGCTTTTGAGGGTTTTGTGCCAGCAGTTCCGGGTTTGGCTGGAGTGGTTCCGGGCTTGCCGGTATCAACTGCAGGTTCGTCACCCGTGCGTGTTTTTTTGGCTATTTCAGCACCCGGTGTGTTTTTTACTGCGGCCACTTCGAGGGAGTTGTTGAAGCAGTTGCAGAGGGTTCTGAATTCGGCTTGGCGGTTTGGATTAATAGTGAACTTGTACTTTTGGCGTTCCACAAAATTGACGAAATGCACGTCGGTAATAGTCGTGCTGGCCAGCCATTGGATCGCGTCGAGGTCGAGTTGCAGGTTGTTGCGGTGGGTGGGTACGTTGCCGGGAACGACCTCTCCGAGCGAGATGAATTTGTAAATACGTTCCTTGCCCGTAAAATCGATAAATACTACGTGGTCGTCCTGGTTGAATTCCGTTCCGCCCGTTGAGGTCATTTTGGCGTAAATACCTTTTTCGTCGGTATCGAATGAAATGCTATAGCTATAGCCGCCACGTACTACAATGGTAATATGATCGGTGCGGACGATCTGGATGTTAGACACCTTCTTTTTCTCTTTTATTAAGGCGGCGCAGTCTTGGGAAATTCCATTAACGACTGACAGAGAGGTGATTAGGAGAGCGAAGGTGATGCGGAAGAAGTGTGCCATGTACAGGTTGGGCGGTAGGATGAAAGGACGTTTTTCCTAAAGCGCGGCAATTTAGAGGATTTCCCGCCAGCAAAAAAAGTTAGGACGGGATCGTTTTGCTTTGCCGAACATTTCGAGGAATTTATCGAAATCGTGTTTAGAGCATGTCGGAGTTTTTCAACTGACCGAACTAAGAGCGTGTTTAAATTTATCATTCGGATGGCTTGGCGATTCAATTTTATTCTGACCAAGGCAATTTTTTGCAGGCGTATGTGGGCAATACGGCGAAAAAAATAACGCAGGGCAGGATAAAATTGGACGGCCTGACGCCGAAATGTAAAATTTAAACACGCTCTAAGAGCCGGTCAGTATTTGGCTCATCATATCGTCGATCTTTAAGTTTTTTGCAAAGCTGCTGTATTCTACTTGCCAAAGGTAGTCGCAAACCCAAAAGTTTGTGACTTTTGCCCCCTGAACGGAACAAGTTTTCCCAACTATGCAAAAACTCCTGCTGATCGCTCCTCTACTTGTGCTGAGCACATTGGCGATTGCCCAGCCGACCGACATCCCCAATGCCCAGCCGGGCAAGTGCTACGCCAAATGCTTCGTGCCAGATAAGTTCGAGACGGTACACGAGCAAATCATGCTCCGGGCCGAGACGACCGAAAATACGGCTACACCACCGGTTTTTGAAACCGTAAACGGGCAGTATGTCGCACGCGAAGCCTACTCCCGCTTATCGGTCGATCCGACCGTTTTTGATAATGCGGAGGAAAAAATCCTCGTGTCACCGCCAGGTCGGAAAACCAACCCTGCAGCCTATCAGGCTGTGCAGGAAGACATTCTGGTGAAACCGTCCGTTCGCTCGTACACCGTGACAGAAGCCGAGTTTGAGACCGTGCAGGCACCCGTGGAAGTAGAGCCAGCGCATATGTTGCTGGAGGTGCTTCCCCAGCGGTACGAGCCGGTAATGGAAAATATCGAGGTGCGCCCGCACGGCATGAAGTGGGTTCGGAAAAAATCTGATCGCAACTGCCTCGGTGCCGATCCCGACGATTGCTTCGTATGGTGCCTGGTTGAGGTACCTGCCCAGTACCAGTCCGTTTTCAAGCAAGAACCCATCGGGTGCGAGGGCGAAGACCCTGGCGATTGCGTTCGCTACACACCCGTAGCAGCCAAAACCACGCCCAAGCCCGTGCAAAAAATAAAAAAAGCCGCCGCTAGTGTTGAGCAAATGGAACCGGCTGAGTACCAGTCTGTGACCAAATGGGTGCTCAAGTCTGGTGCCGTGGAACCGGCGGGCGATGGCCCGGGCGAGTTTGTGACGGTGAAAAAAAAGGTGTTGAAAAAACCGGCAAGCGTGCGCGAAGAGGCCGTTCCTGCCGAAACCAAGCCCATCGTCCGAAAGGTGTTGGTGTCGCCCGCAGCACTGAAACCCGAGGTGTTGCCCGCCCAGTACGCCACCATCACCAAGCGCGTTCTGGTACGAAAGGGCGGTTTCTCGGAATGGCGCGAAATCGTGTGCGGTGAAAAAATGACCGGCTATACGGTGCGCCAGGTGCAGGAGGCCTTGCGAGCGCTGGGCTACTACTCGGGCACCGTAGACGGGAACATGAATACAGCCACCAAAAGCGCTATCGCCCAGTTCCAGCGCGAGCGTAATTTGGCTGCCGACGGCAATGTGGACTATGAGACGCTGCTGGCGTTGGACATCAGGCTTTGATTTTGTTTTGTTAAATGACTACGACAATGTGGCGACATGGCAAGAGTTTTTCTCAAATTTGCACGGTTTTTGAGTACCTGCTCGAATCATACGAATGCCCAGTTAAAACACCATACTACATGGACAATACCGGCCTAAAGCAATATATGGTAGTTTTCACACTACCGCCCCAGCCCTTCAACGACCTGTTTGTGAGTCTGATACCCGAGCAACGGCAAGTCGTGAACAAACTCCTGCAGGAGGGCAAAATCCTGAACTATGCACTCTCCCTGGAAAACTCCAAGCTCTGGACGGTCTTTTCCGTGGAATCCGAAACAGAACTGCTGGAACTGATAACCTCTTTGCCGTTGACGGATTTTATGCTCGTACACATCAACGAGCTGACGTTTTTTCAGGCGGCTACCGCCTTTACGTCTTCGTTTTCGGTGAACTAAATTGACCGCTCTATGCATCCAAAAGTAGCACAGAGGTCCTAGCGTTTTTGAGGCGTACAGCGTTTTTCATGCCATATCAATAGAAACACGCTCTAAACCCCTAAAAACTCCGCGAACCTTCGTGTAACTTTTTTCGAAGCCACGACGGGCCAAAACCAAAAAAATCTCCCGTTATGCTCTACTTGCGCATGCTTCCACTTGTGGCCGCTTGCCTCTCGGCCAGTATCCTCTTCGCTCAAAGCCCCGAACCCTCCGATTCACTTCCCGACGGGGTGTTCAATTGGCTGTATGAGCACGACACGTTAGACATCGTGCTTGTCACCAACCTCAAAAAACTTAAAGAAGACCGAAGTGAGGAATACTGGCAGCCCGCCACGTTCCGTATCATGAACGGTGAAACTGTCGCATTTGAGCGGCAGGTACAGGTGTCGTCCCGAGGCAATATGCGCAAAAAAACCTGCTATTTCCCGCCCATCAAAATCCGTTTCTTTCAGGAAAAACCAAGTAGCGACAGTCTTGCCGATATTCGCGAACTAAAACTGGTGGTGAGCTGCCGCAATACCTCCAACGACGAACAATTGGTTCTGCGCGAGCACTTCGCTTACGAACTGTACAACCTCATTACGCCGGAAAGTTTTCGCGTGAAACGCGCCTCAATAAAAATCATGGTGCCCGGCCAAAAACGCCCTGCACAGGATACGGAGGCTTTTTTCATCGAAAGTGAGAAAGAAATGGCTTCGCGCCTCGGTGGAAAACCGCTCAAGCCCCGGATTGTCAGCCCCAAAGTGCTCGATTCCGTGGCGTACACCCGCATGTCCGTTTTTCAGTACATGATCGGCAACACCGATTGGGGTGCGAACAGCCGCCATAACATCAAAATCGTTGGCTTGCCCAACCGCCAACCCATCGCTGTACCCTACGATTTCGACTATGCTGGTCTCGTGGATGCCGACTACGCCGTGCCATCCGCCGACGTACCTAATACAAGCGTGAAGGAACGCTACTTCCTCGGCCTTTGCCGCAGTGCCGAGCTGTACCAGTCCGTGTTCGACGAGTTTTTGGCAAAAAAAACAAGCATCCTCGACAAAGTTGACCAGGCGCAGAATTTGTCATCTGCAGCTCGAAGCGATATGCGCCGCTACCTGACCGGCTTTTTTAACATACTCGCCAAGCCCGAACTGGCCCGAAAGGAGATTGTGGAGCACTGTAATTACCGGGTGAAAAAGGAATAAGAGGTGCTGTGAAATTTTAACACGCTCTAATGCTCATGCCCGATGATCCGCCGCTGATCCGGTATCGTCACTACGATCTGTGCGTCCTCGTCCAGGATTACGCACTGGCATCCCAGTCGGCTCTCCAAACGCGGGCTGATGGCCCGGTCAATAAAGTCTTCCTCCTTGTCCGAGATTTCTTCCAAAAAGGCTTCGCCACTTTCCACATAAACGTGGCAGGTGGAGCAGGCGCACACACCACCACAGTTGTGGTTCAGGTGTACATCGTACTCCTCTGTAAGCTCCAAAATGGATTGGTCCAAAAAATTCCCGCTGACGGTTTTGTCGGGTATGGAGGTATCTTCAAATTTAAACGTAACGGTAGCCACAGGGCATTGAGTGATTGAGCGATGGAATGATGGTGTGCTTGATCGGGGCGGCGAAGGTAGGGCTTGTGCAGAGAACAAGCAGCAGAGCAAAGGGTTTTAGGCAGATCAACCAAACTCTGTTGCCAGCCACTCTTTGGTACGCTCCATATCGGTGCTGAGTAACCTGTCTTCGGCCAGCCGTGGCACCACCTCGCGGTACCGCTCCCGGATGTTTTCGATGCGGGGCGATGAGCGCAGCGGCAGGCGGAAGTCGAGCGCCTGCATGGCTACCATAAATTCAATAGCAAGCAAGCGTTCGAGGTTTTTCACGACCCGGTATGCCTTCGTGGCTGCATTGGCAGCCATGCTAACATGGTCTTCTTGTCCATTGCAGCTCACGATGCTGTCTGCTGATGCAGGCATGCACAACGCTTTGTTTTGGCTGGCAATGGCGGCAGCCGTATACTGAGCAATCATTAGGCCGGAGTGCAGCCCGGGGTTTTCGGTCAAAAAGGCTGGCAGCCCGCGCTGGCCGCTGATGAGCTGGAAAATACGCCGCTCGGCGATGCTGCCAAACTCGGACAGCGCCAGGGCCAGGTAATCGAGTGGCAATGCTACGGGCTGGGCGTGGAAGTTACCGCCGGAGAGTATCGCGTCGTCGTCAGGGAACACGTTGGGGTTGTCGGTCACGCTGTTGATCTCGGTGAGCACCATTTGCTCAATGTGGGCGAGCGCGTCGCGGCTTGCCCCGTGTACCTGCGGCACGCAGCGGAACGAATAGGGGTCCTGTACGCTGGTTTTTTCTTTTTCGGAAATGGCGCTTCCTGCCAGCCAGCCGCGCAGGTTTTTGGCTACTGCCAACTGGCCTGCATGTGGGCGAATTCGGTGAATGCGCTCGTCCAGAGGCGTACTGCGGCAATCGAAAGCATCGTAGCCAATGGCTGCGTTCAGGTCGGCGAGGTCGGCTAATTTACGGCTTTTTAGCAGGCACCATGTTGCATATGCGGTGGAAAACTGGGTACCGTTCAGCAGAGCCAGCGCTTCCTTGGCTCGGAATGTAATCGGCTCCCAGCCGAAGAGCTGCAGCACCACGTCAGCGCGTTGTCGGCGGCCTTCGTGCCAAACTTCGCCGAGCCCCGCTAGGGGCAGGCTCAGGTGCGCCAGCGGCGCCAAATCGCCCGAAGCACCGAGCGAGCCGTGTTCCAGCACGACAGGCGAAATGCCTGCGTTGAAAAAATCAGCCAGGCGCTCCACCACTACTTCCCGCACGCCGGAAAACCCATAGGCCAGGCTTTGCACCTTGAGCAAGAGCATAAGCCGAACTACTTCGGACGGCACGGGGTCGCCCATGCCTGCCGCATGCGATACGAGCAGGTTGTGCTGGAGCTGCTCGATGTCCGTATCGGAAATGCGGATATTGCACAGCGAACCAAAGCCGGTATTGATGCCGTAGTGCAGTTCGTCCCCCTGCTGCAGTTTGTTATCCAGATAAGCCCGGCAGTGGCGCAGGCGGTGCCGGGCCTCGTCGGAAAGGGCAAGCGGGCGGTTTTCCCGCAGGACGGCGAAAATGGTTTCAAGGGTCAAGTACTCCGGGCCAATCAGGTGCATAGCGAGTTACAGGTCTTAGGGCGGCAAAGGTAAGCCCCTTAAAATCGTTTAAAGGGTTGTTAAGCACAGGTTAAGTGAAACGAGCATTTTCCAGGAGAACAGGATTGAATATCAAGACAATCAATCGGTTGGATTTTGTTTAGTAAAAAATCTTAAAGGAACGGTGCAACTGTTCTTGTACCATTCCCGTCAGAAGGCCGTCTGAACAAGTCAAATCCGCTACTTTTGCCCCGAAACCCGAAATAGGTACACACACAAACTACACACACTCACCGCACACGCCATTTTTATGCTGAAAAAATTTGTTTCAACCACCCTCATCGCCGTGTTTTTCACCGCCGCCGCCTTTGCCCAGCGCATCGCCTATGTGGACGTAAACGCCGTACTGGAAAGCATTCCCGAGTACCAAAAGGCACAGGAACAGCTCGACAAAGTCGCCACCCAGTGGCGGCAGGAAATCGCCCAACAGCAGGACGCGATCAAGGGCCTGTACAGCAAGTTCCAGGCTGAACAAGTGATGCTCAGCGAGGATATGAAAAAGCAGCGCGAAGATGAAATTCTGAACAAAGAAAAAGATGTTCGCGAGATCCAGCGCCGCAAGTTCGGACCGGAAGGCGAACTGTTCAAAAAGCGCGAAGAACTTGTCAAGCCTATTCAGGAAAAGGTGTACACGGCAATTGAACGCTTCGCCACTGACAAGGGTTTCGAGTACATCTTTGAAAAAGGCAGCGCCTCCGGCATGCTCTTCGCCGACAAAAAACACGACAAAACCGAAGAAATCAAATCCATCCTTAAAAAGGGTTAGAGGGTTGGAGGGTTAGAAAGTTTCTGGTTGATCGACCCTCAACGGAAGCATTCCAACCAGTAACCTCAATTAGCACATTAACACATTTTCCAAATTTGCACATTATTATGAAGAAGACCCTTTTGCTGACCATTGGCCTCGTTGCATTGCTCACGGTCGGCGTTAACGCCCAAAAATTTGGTTACCTCAACTCGGTAGCCTTGTTGTCCGAACTGGCCGAGGTAAAGCAAGCCGACAGTAACCTGAAAGCCTTTCAGACCCAATTGACCAAGCGCGGTCAAGAGATGGTGAAGGATCTGCAGGACAAGGCTGCGGAATTAGAGCGGAAAAAAGAACTCGGCACAATTTCTCCAAAGGACTACCAGGACCAGGCTGCCAAACTTCAGGAAGAGGAAGCCAATATCGGCAAGTATGAAAAGGACGTGTACGACAAACTGGCCAAAAAGCGAGAAGAAGAATACAAACCCATCCTTGAACGTGTCAATACTGCCATGCAGGACGTGGCCAAAGAAAACGGTTTCCAGATGGTGTTCGACAGCGGTACTCAGATTCTGTTGTATGGTGACTCTACCCTCGATGTAACACCGCTTGTGAAGGTCAAACTGGGTATCAAGTAATGCCCGGCCCCATCGGCATCTTTGATTCCGGCTACGGTGGCCTTACGGTGTTTCGCCAGATCGAAGCCCGTCTGCCGCAGTACGACTACATCTACTTCGGTGACAACGCCCGCGCACCCTACGGCGGGCGCTCATTCGATACCATTTACAAGTACACCCTCGAGTGTGTCCGGTACCTGTTCGACATGGGCTGCCAACTGGTAGTGCTGGCCTGCAACACCGCTTCGGCCAAGGCCTTGCGCACGATCCAACAATACGACTTGCCCCGTTACGGCCCGGGTTACCGCGTGCTGGGCGTGATCCGTCCGACCACTGAAATGGTCGGGCGGATCACCCAAAGCGGCCACATTGGTGTACTAGCTACGCCCGGTACAGTGCAATCACAATCATATGTGCTCGAAATCAACCATTTTTTCCCGGAGGTGCGGGTATTCCAGCAAGCATGCCCGATGTGGGTGCCCCTAATCGAAAACAACGAGCATGACAGCCCTGGCGCGGACTATTTTGTGGACAAATACGTCGGCGAATTGCTGGCCCAGTCTGGCCAGATAGATGCGGTAATTCTCGGCTGCACGCACTACCCCCTCATGATGAACAAAATCCGCCGCGCCGTGCCTGCGCCTGTTCAGGTGTTGGCACAAGGCGAAATCGTGGCCGAACGGTTAGCCGACTACCTGGCCCGGCACCCTGAAATGGAAGCACAGTGCCGCAAAACCGGGAATCGTACGTTTTTTACCACCGAAACGCCGGAGGTGTTCGATGCCAAGGCCAGCCTTTTTTATGCGCAGGAAGTGCGGTCGGAGCACTTTGAATTGTAAGGAACGAGAGGCTGCAATAAACGACTACGCCGGGTATTCCACAAAATTTCGAGGTGTTTCGTACAACCGTATGTGCAGGTCATACTGGTCCGGCAGCTGCAAGCGCAGGATTTTCCAGATAACAATGGCAATGTTTTCCGCTGTGGGATTCAGGTCTCGAAAGTCTTCCAATTCCAGGTTCAGGTTTTTGTGGTCGAACCGGTCTTCCACCTCCTGGCGGACAAGATCGGCCAACCAGCCGAGGTCCACTACCATGCCGGTATCGGGGTCAATTTTGCCCGTGACTTTCACCTCCAGTTCGTAGTTGTGACCGTGCCAATTCGGGTTGTTGCACTTGCCAAAAACCGCCCGGTTTTTGGCATCATCCCAAGCCGGGTTGTGCAACCGGTGGGCAGCATTAAAATGGGCCTTTCGAATGACGGCGACGCGCATGTTTGACAGGTTTCTGGTTAAGGAGTTCGTTGGTTCAGCCTCAGAGGCTGTTTGAATTCTTCTGCCGGAGGCCAAAAGAGCAGTTGTTGTTGTCCGGCGAGACTCGTTTTTTGATGCATAGCCGGGGTTATGTGCCAAAAAACAGCCGAAGCCTGGCGGCAAAAAATGCCTTTTGGCCCCGGTAAGAAGAATTCAAACACCCTCTCAAACACCCATTTTTTCCCGAACAATGGTCATGATTTCCTGTTCCAGCCGTGTGGCTTCGGCCATGGCAGCATCCGCCTCGGCGATGACGGCAGTTGCATAGGTTTTATCATCCAGGCCGACAACGTTTACTTTCGCATTGAGCGCAGCGCCCAAAACAGCGGCTCGCGCGCAGAGGGCACCCACGCCTGCATCGGTGATCGAATTGGGATTGCCGATGTCCACCATTTCCCGGATAAGGGCAAAACTCTCCATACACAAGCGCACCACGCCAAGTGGCACCTCGGTAGCACCACGGGTAGCCTGCTGAATGGCTGCTTTACGGGCAATTTTTTCCTCGGGCGTGCCCTTGGGCAGCGCAAAGGCGGCCATGATGTCGTTGAACGCATCGGTGTCCTCGTCCACGGCGCGGAGCAGTGCGTCCTTGATACGCTGGCCGGTGTCGGCTGCTTCTGAAAACTCGGCCCAACGGTGATCCCAACCGCGTTTGTGTGCGCTCAGGTTGGCCACCATGGTAGCCAGCGACACACCAAGTGCGCCCGCGTATGCGCTCACAGATCCACCACCAGGGGCTACGCTCTCGCTGGCCGTTTCGTCGGCAAAGACCCGCAAATCTTTGCGTACGAGTTTTTTGGCGGTAGCCGGGTCGTCCTTTGCGAGGTTATATTCGATAATTTTTTGCTGCGGATCAAACGGTGTGATCTCGTCCAGCCCAAGCGATTTGACAGCGATTTTGATCAGTTCTGCCTCGCTTACGCCTGTACTGCGCTCTTGTTTTTTCAAAAAATAACGTCCCGCGTCAAGCAGCACGCCGAGCGGCACGAGGCCCACAAGCTCGGAGCCGGTAACACGCATTCCACGGCGGTCGGCGCTTTTGCAGCATTCCTCAAATGCCCGGTAAAGGGGCGTGGCGCGGATGTCGGTAATGTTCATCGAGATTTGGGCGATACCATATTCTTCGATGTACCAGCCGATGCCTTTCACGCCCTGAAGTGTACCAGGCTGGCGCAAGGGTTCGCCGGCAGCATCCTTGAGCGGTTTGCCGGTGGCCGGGTCGTTGAGTACTCGTCCGATTTCGCGCACGTCGAAGGCCACGGAATTGGCCCGCCGGGTGGAGGTCGTGTTCAGGTTGATGTTGTAGGCGATGAGGAAATCGCGGGCACCGACGACGGTGCCACCGCTACGAACGTTGAAACTGGCCGGGCCAAAATCGGGCTTCCATTCCGGCCTGGCGAGTTTTTCAGGCAACGCTTCGTACTCACCCGCCCGGATGGTGGCGAGGTTTTTCCATTCAGGGCGGCTGGCGGCAGCCTCGTACAGGTAGACGGGCAGATCCAGTTCACGCCCGGCCCGTTCAGCAAGGCGGCGTGCCCAGTCGGCGGTTTCTTCCATCGTTATGTTGCTGATCGGAATAAGCGGGCACACGTCGGTGGCACCCATACGCGGGTGTTCGCCAGTGTGTTTTCGCATATCAATCAGTTCGCAGGCCTTTTGCATAGCAAGGAAGGCCGCTTCTACCACGGGTGCCGGCTCGCCCACGAAAGTCACTACAGTGCGGTTGGTGGCCTTTCCGGGATCCACGTCCAGCAGTTTCACGCCCTCGACGCTCTCTATGGCATCGGTAATTTGTTTGATGATACTCAGGTCGCGGCCCTCGGAGAAGTTGGGGACGCATTCGATCAGTTTCTGCATAATTCTATTTTTCAATTGGGCGTATGCGGGCAGCGCTTGGTTTCACTACAATGAAGTTGCCAAGTAAATGCGCCAAGTTATTTTCAATGAAACAATTCGGGCATCCACGTCTTCGTCAACGGCGAATTTCATGCGGCAACCTGTACGATCAACTCGCTTTTTCATGATCTGGGCCGCGTACTCCAAAGCAGCAAGAATGTGCTCCTTTTTCAAGCGCGGGTATGCTGCCAGTAAGTCTTCGATCGTATCACCGGTGGCGAGGTCTTCCAGTATTTGTTCAACGGTAATGCGTGTCCCCCGAATCACGGGTTTGCCAACCATTATTTTTGGGTTGGTTTCAATGAATTCGTTTGGAACGAGCCAAAAACAACTTAGTCAAAGAGGTTCGACACCTTTCGCCCTGCTTGGTGTTTTCACCAAGCGGCTCTACGCGGGGCTGCTTGGTGAAAACAC
>JBJXEZ010000352.1:0-6266 GCA_046153695.1 Saprospiraceae bacterium | reverse complement strand
GTATTTTTCTTTGTAAAAACCCAACATTTCATCCAAACTGAAATGATCCATTTCGGGCCTTGCCATCAACTGCTTCAAAAGTTCCAATGTGGTTCCTGTGACTGTCTGCGAGTGTAACATTCGAATTGAGCAGGTTTAAGGCCGAGGTAAAAACAGAGAAAGTTGAGCACGTCTTTTTTCAGATACGGTAGCCGTACAACCTCCTGTGTAACCACCTCTTTTCCATAGTATTTCATCATAGCCACAAAATCGTCCCAAACACCGTAGTTCAGCACCTTATCCATGACGTACAGTTTGTCTTGCTCAAAATCCAACTCAGCCACATTTGTGTCCCAAAAGACACGTGGTGAAATAGTTGGACGTTTTTGTGCAGGTACCATATTGTTGGTCTGTTTTTATGTGCAAATGTACTGTTTTCAAATGCCTTATTCCCCCACTAACACGAGCCCCGCCCAGAAATAAGGATTGGATTGCCCCTGTTCCGTCCGCATCCAATGCTGTGCCTCCTCCAACGCCGCCCGAACGGTCATGTCTTTTTGCAGCCAGTTTTCATAAAAACGGTTCAGCAGCAAGGCCGTCGCCGTGTCGCTCACCTGCCACAGGCTCATCAGCACGTTTTTGGCACCGGCGATTCGGAAGGCGCGTTGCAGGCCGTACACGCCCTCGTTGCCTTTGATGTCGCCCAGCCCGGTCTCGCAGGCGGAAAGCACCACGAGGTCGGTGTTGGAGAGGTTCATCTGGCTCACCTCGTGGGCGGTCAGGATGCCGTCTTCCATGCCGGACATGGGGCGTTTGTTTTCCCAAGCATAGTTGGCACCGGCGAGCAGCAGCCCGGATCGGATGAGCGGGTGCTCGGAGATTTTGAACGCCGGTTCGTTTAACGTCAGCGAGGTTTCAAACCTCGCCGACGTTTGGGCGTCGGGGAAAAAGAACCCGTGCGTGCCGATGTGTATCAAAGCGGGGGACGGCCCTTTCGTTCCGACCTGTTTGAACGACTCCTCGGTGGCCGAGAAGCCCAAGCGCATTGTTGCTGGAATAGCCAGTTGCCTCATCAAGTCGAACAAGTGGCGGGCCTCCCGCTCGGAACCGGGCAGGGGGCCGAAGCCGTCGCCACGGGTTTTGTCTAGTTGGTCGGTTGGCGGGTTGTTGTGCGGGGAAAAACGGAAAAGCCCGCCGGTGGTGTCCTGCGCCGTGGCATCCATGTTGCGGTTGGCGCGGGCGATGGCCGTGCTGTCCATGTCGTAGTGGATGCCGCCGTAGATGACGGCGGACACCGGTTTGGGTCTTTTCGCATTGCGGTCGGGAGCGATGAGCTCGCGCGTGCTGCCGAGCTGCACGAGCCGGTACTGGTCGGCGAGGGTTTTAGCGGATTTGTTCCACCAGAGTGCGCCGAGGTTGAGCCGGTGCAGGATGCCCGCCGGGGCGAAATACACGGTTTTGGTGACGTGCCCGGCCATGGCTTTTTCGATGGGCGCCCAGAGCAGGGCGTGCAGCGAGGGCTTGCCGCCGGTGTTGAACGGGGAGTACAGGTTTTCGATCAGGTCGGCCCGGGTTTCGGACTTGGACAATTCCTCGATGGCTTTGCCCGCTGGCAGCAGGGCTTCGATCTGGCGCTCATCGCAGAGGGGGATGAAGTGCGGGGCGGCGGTGCCGGGCAGGAGGAGGAGGGCGGCGTACCGGGTATGCACAACGGTGTCGCCCGGGCGATCGAAGTAGGAATATTGAACAAACTCGATGGCTACCTCGGTGGGTTGGAGCGCGTCGCGGACTTGCTGCCAGCGCGGGGCACGGCCCACCTCGGTAAAGGCGGCGAGGGAGCGGGTCAATGTTTTTTCGTGGCCCTCGGCTTCTTGCTCCATCTGCGGATTGCGGTTGCCCAGAGAGTAGGCTGCGGACAGGTTTCGCCGGCATGCTTGCCATTTTTCGAAGATAACTTGAGTAGCGGTGTCTGCTTCCTGCACAGCCTGTATGAGGCGGCGGTTTTTTTCTAGCAAAAAATCTTTGAGGAGCAGGGTGTTGTCGTAGGCTGCGGTAGTAAAATCCGGCGTGGGTTGAACTACAGAGAATGCGTAGAAATCACAGAAAAAAGGCTCGTATTTGGTCAGGTAGGCTAGCATTCCGTCCTCTCCTGCCGTGCGGGCGGTTTCTTCGATCAGGGTATGATAGGCCGCGTTGGCCGCGAGGTAGTAGTTGGCGGCTTTGCCTGGGTTGTCCCATGCCCAATAGAACTGCCCGAGGCTGTAAAGTCCGACTCCAGTGCTTTCTGTTTTTGTGCCGAGTGTGTTTTCCTTGATCGCTTGGGCCTTCAAAAAGAGTGGCTCAGCCTCGGTGTAGCGCCTTTGGCGCAGGTAAAGCATGGCGAGGTTGCTGATGTTGACAGCATAGTCTGGGTGGTTTTTCCCCAGGTTGTCTTCGCGGATGACAAGAGCCTCCCGGTAAAAGGTCTCCGCTTCGGCGTAGCGGCGGGAGGTGGTGTACAGACTCGCGAGGTTGTCGAGGCTCTGCGCATAGTCAATATGCGACTTGCCGAGGTGTTTTGCCCGGCTGTCTTTTGCTTTGACAAAAAGCATCTCCGCCTCGGCGTAGCGTCCGGTTTTGTAGTACACCCCGGCAAGGTTCAGCGCGTTGTTGGCGTACTCTGGCGCGTCCTCTCCCAAGATTGAAATGACTTCCAGCATGATCGGCTCGGCGAGCTCGTAGCGACCCATTTTGGCCCACAACTGGCCGAAGTTTCCGAGATTGGCTGCGTATAGAGGACTTCTGCTGCCAAACGAGTCTTTGAAAATGGCCAAGGCCTCTTGATAGATCGGCTCGGCGGCTTCGTAGCGACCAGCACTTTGGAGTGTGCTTGCCAAACCGTTGAGCGCGTTGGCATATACGACGCTTTTTTTGCCCGGCTTGATCGCACGGATGGCGGCGGCTTCGGAAAAATTGCGCACGGCAGCTTCGTAGCGGCCGGTCTTGCGGTACACGCCTCCCAAATTGTACAGGCTTGTTGAGTAGTCGGGGTGGTTGCCTGCCTTTCGAATTGTCGCTTGCTCCAAGAATACTTGCTCGGCTTCGTCGAAGCGCTGGAGTTGGTTGTACAACACACCAAGGTTGTTCAGGGCGCTGGTGTAGTCGTTGTGCCCCAAGTCCTTCCAGATTATTTTGGCTTGCAGGTAAAACGGCTCGGCCTCGTCGAGTCTGTCCATCATTTGCAGCGCTCTGCCGTGGTTGAACAGGGTTTTGGCATACGGTGCGCTTTGTTTGCCGAAGGCGTTCAATGCCGTCTGTTCGGCAGTCTCGATGACGCGGATAGCTTCGTCGAAGGTTTTCTGGGACGACAATTTTCGACTGAGAGCCACGAGGCTGTCCACTTGTAGGCGGGACGCTGATGTGTCCGCCACCTGCGCCCCTGCCGCCACGGGCACAAGCAGCAAACACACAGCCCACAGGCACCCAAAAAGGCCAACCACAAAAGCAGGAATGCACGCGGGAAAGGGGAGGGTTTTCATAACGAAGAACTGGTTTGATGAACGAACAGGCTACCGACACATCGCGCATCGGCCCGACAAAAGTAGCGCGACCTGCCCGGCAGCCGAAAACTTTATGTCGAAAAATCGCCCTGGCTAGTACGTTTTTTCTGGGGCCATCCTCCCATGCGTTGCGCAGCGATCACCACCCGGCTCGCGCCTGCACCGAAAACATGTTCCTCCTGTTCAACACCTTCTTTTTCACCCTCCTGCTGTTTTGCGCCTTTGTGGCGCTGGCGCAGTGGCGGCTGTCGAAGGATGCCGCCGTGCCTTGGTACATCGGTTACCTCGCAGCCACGTTCCTGCACTACGGGCGGCAGTTTTGGAAGGATGCTGCCAGCATGCCCGGCGTGCCCGGCATCCCCGACCCGCCGCTGGAATGGGACACCCCACTGAGCTACGCTGCCTTTGCGTGCTACTTCTTGTTCTTCCGCCAGATGCTGGAGATCGGAGCGGCGGCCCCGCACCTGAATCGGGCGCTCATGTACCTCGCCCGCTTTCTCGGCCTGATGAGCGGGGGGCACATGGTGGTGCAGGCGGCGTTTGGCCGTACTGCCGCCGATGCCGCGCATCAGGTATTTCAGGTGTTGCTGCTGCCGATTCTGGTCTGGCTTGTGGCGCGGGCGCTGCGCTATGCCTCGCAGTTTTACCAAAAATTGGTGCTCGCGGGCACGGCGGCCCTAGTGTTGGGTTTCGTGTGCGTGGTGGCCAAGCGCCGCTGGACGGACGAGTTTTTCCTCGTGCCGGAAATGGTCTGCTGCTTTCGCACGACCCTCGGCGCGTTCTGCCTGTACCACCTCAAGGTGGGCGTGGCTCTTGACGTGCTTTGTTTTTCCTGGGCGCTCGCGTTGCGGCAAAAGGCGCTGCTTCGGGTCGCGCTTCTGCCGCCGGAAGCACAAGTGCTTGAAACCCGCCCGCCGGTGCCCGACGAACTGCTGGAAAAACTGGATGCCTACCTGGCGGTCCATTGCGAAAACGAGGGCCTGAAAATCGGTGACATCGCCAAGGAATTGAGCATCAGCGCAGGCCAACTGAACCGCCGGCTGCAACGCTCAACTGGCCGCACCACCGAGCAATACCTGCTGCACTACCGCCTCGAACGGGCATACGACCTGCTGCGCAGCACCGAATTGCCCGTGCGCGAGGTGGCGGCGGCGGTGGGTTTGCTCGACCTGCAGTATTTTTCGAGGGCGTTCAAGAAGCGGTATGGGTGCAGCCCGAGGGAAGTGCGGAGCGCTTAGGTGCAAAAAGCCGTTTACGGACAACAAGATGCCTTTTACGGACAAGTCCGCCGCCCGGTGCTGCGGTAGCTTTGTCCCATGCCCGGGAGGGGCATCTGGCACTTCTATTTTTTTTCAAAAAAAATCGCTTCGGGCGAGTACGTTTTTGGGGAGGGGGTACCTCTCATGGGCGAGTGGTTTTCGGGGCAATGGACTTTATGTTTACAACCCTCGAAAACTTGCATTGCGTACGTATTCCTCTCATTAAACAACACCGATCATGCTGTACGACAATATCAATCCATTCAATCAGTACCGCCTCTGGATCATCGTGGGCGTAGGTTTGATGAGCATTTTCCTGCTCTGGACCGTGTGGCGCTACTACTACTACCTACGCCGCAGACCCAAGGACGAGCCGACGGATTACGGGCTGGTGTACCTCATGGGCGGCATCTTGGTGTGGGCCTTGCTGGCCATTTTGAAACTGGATGCCCTGCCGGGCAAACTGGATTCTTTCCAGTTGCATTTCCTGTCCATGCTCAACAACGGGCTGCTGCTGTCGTCACTCCCGTTTTTTGAATACTCCAAGTTGAACCAGTCGAATCGGCAACTGAAGCGCTATTGGACCGCAATTTCAATTGGAGGTGCCATGTCCGTACTTGTGCTGATCTGCTTTGTCAAAGACGAAAAAGCGGCCAATATCCTAGACTGGGGTTTTTCCAGCATCATTTTCCTCATACTCGGCGATATCCTTGCACGTACTTTTCATCGGCGGCGGCTCTCGCCCATAGGCAAATTAGCCTTGCTGGTGATGTACATGACGATTTTCAGCCAGTTCATCGTGACGTTTGCGGATACCAAAATCAATACCTCAAGTTGTCCACTTTTTATTCCTCCGGCTTTGCAAAACATTGGGTATGTCTTGGGCGGCATTTCCTTCGCTATGCTGCTGGTGCTATTGGTGGCCCTAGCGTTCACCTGGATTCTGGACGATAATCTGGTAATAGAATCGTGGAATGATGAATTTACAGCCCAGGAATTTTGGGATGCCTATAAAGACAACTGGTCGGGAGGTGTGAAAACTTTGCAAGATGACCTGAGTGATGGCATATCCCGCGCTTTTCTCACAAAATGCACCCATTTGTTTACACACGAAAAATTCCCGTACAAGGAATCGCTCAATATTCAGCGGCTCAAAGAAGATATCAATGCCTTTGCCGGCACGTTCAATACTGCTGAAAAACTGTTCAACAGCGGGCAAATTCCTTCGGGCGATTTTCAGCAAACAGCGTCAAAAACCCATGTTGGTGTGGGCAAATGGCTCAGCGATCTGCTGAAGGCTATCCATCTTGAAGAAGCCAATCAAAAAAAGGCTGAAAAATCTTCCGACGCCACCTCTAAAACAGAGACCGACAACCCGCAGCCGAATACTCCGGATGCTCCTCCTGAACACAGCGACTCTAACCAATCCACCTCCACGCCATGAAACAGATACCAGGTACCTACACCTTCCGCCTCATCACGTCGGAAG
>JBJXEZ010000337.1:0-6279 GCA_046153695.1 Saprospiraceae bacterium | reverse complement strand
CATCCGACCACAAATACGCAGAAAATGGGGGAGTTATGGAAATAATGCCAGTGTCATTTTCCGTACACATAGAGGTTGGGGAAGAAAAGATCGGAAAAATAGGCGGGGATGGGAGCACCGTAACGGTGGCGTTTGAGGGGCAACCCTGTTGATCGACCACCTGCAGAGAATATGTTCCCGGCCCATTGATCGTGGCAGGCGTTATTTGATTTGAAATAGCGGGAGTCCATTGGAAGCTATTGAAGGTATAACCGTCCGTAGTTACGGTCAAATCAACAGTAGAAAAGCCCGCACAAAAAGCGGGTGGGGCCAGAATCTCAAGGTTGCCTAAAAAAAAGGGGGCTATCTGAATAGAATTCTGGTGATGATCGCAGGTAAAAGGGGAGTCGTCGTAGGAGTATTGCCCAGGTTGACTCACAACGATAAAGTGGGCATTCTGCCCGGTACTCCAATCCACAAGAATTGCGTTTTCCGTACCGGAGAAGACAAATCTTTGAAAAGCCTGCAGGGTTACGGTCTTGTCCGTACAGTTTACGATTTTTTTGATAATACAAGCGGCGTGGCCTAGCGCAGTTGCATCCTGCGCTATTTCCAGGTTTTCCTCCGGTGCAGAAAGCTCTTGAGCGGAAATGGGATCAGCATGCCAAAACAGAAAACCAATCAGAAGGGTAGTAGGAAGTGTATACCGTTTATTCATAGCGCAGATTTGCTTTAAAAGTTCTTTGTAAAAATCTGTTGCTTGGTTAAGAGCATGTTGAGGATTTTCTGCTGGCGGCAAAAACGAGGGCTTTTTTCGTCAGTTTTTGCGTTTTTGAAGGAGCATAGCCGAGGCTACGTGATTGAAAAATGGCGAAAAAAGAACCGTTTTTGACCCGGCGAGAAAATCCCCAACATGCTCTAAAAACATAGTAGGGCAGAAAAGGTGGCAGGAAACGCGGATTCTGTCGGCGGAATTGTCGGATGCATATACGAAAAGTAGGGTAGGGCGGATCGTTGGCAGGTAATAATCGTCAAGCGTCAAATGCCGCTGCGCAGGTAGGCCAGGATCGTCTCGGGTACTATTTTTTTGCGGTCTTCCACAAAACGATCGAAAGCAGCCTCGTCCATGTCGTGCTTCATTTTCAGGATGTTGGTTCCGAGGAACGGAAACAGTACCAGTGCCATCAGGTTGGCTTCTACCTGGCGGGCATCCACCTGGCGGATATTGCCCTTTGCTGCTTCGTTTTCCAGTTGTTCTTGAAAGCCCCGGGCGGGTTCCATCGCGCCGGCCTGTTGCATAGCCTTGCACATCGGAGCGTGCTCGCCGCGCATTTCGCTAAGGATAAAAATCGGCAGCATGGGTGCCCGTTTGAGCAGGTCGGTGATGTTGTCTACGAACTTGTAAATTTTCGCCTCCAAAGGTAAATCATCGTTTAAAATACTGGCAATTGGGAGGAACGCTTGAGAAAAACTTTCCCGAAATACAGACTGAAAGAGGTTTTCTTTGCTGCGGAAGTAGTAGTTCACGAGTGCCACGTTCGTTTCGGCGCACTCGGCGATATCGCGCGTAGTGGTGTCGCCAAATCCCTTCTCCACGAACAACTTACGCGCAGCATCTTTGATCTTCTCCTCTGTACTTGGGGCGTTTTTTACCATCATCGGTTAATTTTTGCGCAAAGGTAGCAGCTGTGCAGGCAGTTTTTCAAGTGTTTTAAACTTTGTTTTTAATCATTTGATTAATATTTGAAAATGTGGAACGCCCGCCGCGCATTCGGGCAGGTTGTTTAGCGCCATGAATTTGCCACCAGCCTGTTTTAAGTACCTGGACTGAATTAATTGATAAAACCCACTTTGGTCTTTTGTGCCAATACGTCGTTATTTTTTTCAGCCGTAGCGCTGCTACGACCTCAAAAAATGCCTCGTCCTGACCCAAAATCCCTGCGTTGATTTTATCAATTAATTTATTCCAGGTACTTGGTCAAAATTAAACCAGTATGGATCGGGCAATTATTCAATTTTTGGAGTACATTTGTATTCTAATATCTATACCCTGTCGGGGTATGCTTTTTTAATCCGAATCAATTTGATATTCTCATGAAAAGAAACACTCTGACAATCAGGGCTATTCGCCTATTTTATACCAGACGTTGAACGCGGGCACTACCGCCGTTCAACGTCTTTTTTTATGTTCAAAAAAATCCACGTACAATTCAAAATCTAATACTCATGAAAAATTTTCTACTCAAAACGCGCTTCGGAGGCTTGCTCGCCGTTTTTGCGCTTGCGTTCGGCTTGGGGCTGACAGAGGCATCGGCCCAGTTGGTCAATCCTGCCAAAACTATCATTGATGCCAAAGTTGACTGGGTTGATCCAGGCGATGCCATGACGCGGCTCGGTCAGGAGATCAGCGCCTTGGAGACGTTGTTGCAAGGAGCACCGTCCGACCCGCTGGAGTACAAACTCAAGTACTACAACTGTGTGTACCAGTCCATCGAACAGGGCTTGGCCGTGCCCGAATCCATTGACCAAAACTACATGCGCTTCGTTCCGGGATTCACGGACACGCCTGATGTCGAGATTCCCAACAACCTGTCTGCCTCAACTTGGGAGGGCTACTACACCGACATCGTAAACTTGTTGCAAAAATGAAATGACCTGGGGTCAAGCCTTTGGTTTTTAGTAATCATAAAAAAACGTATTTCTCATGATCACAAAATTTACGCAAAGCATTTCTGCTGGTGCGTCGTTGTTCGTCACAAAATGGATCATTGCACTGGCCATTCCATTACTGGTGGCCCAAACGGTGCAGGCACAGTTGCCCTACCAAGCCACGGTGTGCAACGATCCGTACGTACAGGCATTCGGCCAAACGGGCACCACGTTTTTGGGCCAGGGCGATGATGTCATCTTCGCCAATATCGCGCTGCCTTTTCCTTTCCAACTATATACCACAGTCCATACGACCGTCAACATTGGTACCAACGGTTTCATCCTGCTCAACCCGGGCACCAACCGTGGTTTGGGCAACGTAAACCTGCCAACCGCGATCGCTGGTGCTTGCTTGTACCCTTTTTGGGACGACTTGGACATCAACCAGGCTACAACGCCGAACGCTGGCGTATACACCCGCACGGACGGCACGGCACCCAACCGCATTTTCACGGTTGAATGGTTCAATGCCGGACACTTTCCCGACGTGGCCAATCAAGTGATTACCTTCCAGGTGCGCCTGTTCGAAAACGGCAACCGCGTCCAGTACAAGTATTTCGATACGGTATTTGGCGGCACCCAGGCTGCTTTCGACAACGGCGCAAGCGCAACCGTGGGTCTGGAAGGCCCTTTGCCGGCACCGCGACCATTTACGTTGATTGGCTTCAACACCCAATCTGTTATGGGTGGCCAGTGCAGGGAGTTCGTACAGCCTGCGGCCTGCAACATAATTCCCGGCCCAACACTCAACTTGAACACCAGCATGGGGTTGTGTGCAGCCAGCGCAAACATTACGCTGCCTACGTTCAACCCCGTTGGCTGTGCCAACGGCACGACAACCGGCCTGCGATACAGCGTCAACGGCGGTGCCTTTACAAACGTAGCATTGCCGGCTACAAGCGTTACGATCAACCTGCCCAAGGGGGCCAACGTGATCACTTGGCAAACGTACATCATCGCCAATGGCGCTACCGCCGGCCAGGCCACTCAGATTGTGAACGTTGTGGACAATGAGGCACCGATCATGGCTTGCCCACCCAGCATCATCGTCAACCTCGGCCCAGGCGAATGCTGCCGGAATGTTACCTGGCCCTTGCCAACTGTCACGGACAACTGTCCGTTCATCGTTGGGCCTTTCACCCTGAATACCATTAATTTGGGCGGTAACTTTGGCAACGTTGGAGGTACACTGTACTTCGACTTCAATAATATTTCCGGACAAAATGTAATCATCACGTCGCTTGGCATGCGTATTACGGCGGCCACCAATGTCAACGTATTTATTAAGTCCGGCACATCTAACGGCTTTCAGGCCAACATGGCCGCTTGGACCTTGGCAGGTGTAGCCAACGCTAACACAGGTCCGTTCTCAGGTCCGTTCCCGGGTGCTCCCGTTATCACGCCAGCGCCCCTGAACACGCCGATCACCTTACCCCCTGGTATTACGGGTATAGCATTGGTAACGCCTACAGCATCACAAATTTATACGAACGGAAACGGCGCCAACCAGACCTTTACCGACGGCCGAATTACCTTGAACCTTGGCACTGCTACCAACGTGCCGTTCACTGCACCGGTCTTCAACCCACGTGTTTGGAATGGATCAGTTTCATATCAGATCGGCGGCGATCCTCAGATCGTACAAACTACAGGCCCGGCAAACGGCAGTGAATTCTGCAAGGAAAACAGCCCGTACACAATCTCGTACCAAGTGGCCGATGCCGCTGGCAATACCGCTACATGCTCGTTCAAAATCACGATCAATTCCTACCCGAACCCTGTAAACTCATTGGTGTGCAATAACTTGACACAAGTTTCTTTGGATCCAAACTGCTCCGCCTATGTGAACGCTGATCAGGTGCTGGAAGGCGGGCCGTACAAATGCTACGACGATTATGTAGTGGAAGTGGACAAGACCCTGCCCTTCGGCAATGGCCCATGGATTCGTGTGAGCAAAGGCCCGGCTTTCCCCGGCTTCGGCGCTCCGACTCCGCTCGGCCCCGGCGACGTGGGCAAGACTTACCAGGTAAAAGTGAGCGACCCGTTAACAGGCAACCACTGCTGGGGTAACCTGCTGGTCGAAGACAAATTCGCTCCTGTATTGGACTGCGACCCGACCTACGTGGCCTGCAACGCTTCTTCTTTTGAGCCTTGCGTTGACCCGATCACCATCCTCCCGACGGCTCCGGTACAACTTCCGCCTTCCTTCGTGGCTCACGGTGGTGGCACGGCCTTCTCTTTGGCTGGCAACACGCAGCCGGGTGGCTACTACCTGAACCTGACAAACAACGATAACCTGCCGTTGACGGTTACGGGCTTCGGCATCCGCTGGGGTAACCCGCAATTCGGCCAGGTGAACCCGCCGCAAACGGTGGACATCTTCGCTCGCCCGACAACGTATGTAGGCTTCGAGACCAACGCTGCTGCCTGGACCAACCTCGGCCCGGTGGTGTACACGGTGATGCCTCCGTACTTTGCTACGGGCACTGGCCCGCTGTCGAATGGCAACCTGTTGCAAAAAGTGACCATCCAGCCGGGTGCCACGCACGCGTTCCACATCTTCGGCCGCACGGCCTGCCCGATCTTCAACTACTTCAACTCGACCGGCCCGCAAACCAACTTCCCGTGGGTAATGCAGGGCGGCCCGATCACTTTAGGCCTCTTTGGCCCGCTGTTCCAGGCTGGCGCGATGTCGGCTCCGAACATCCAGGTGCTGTTCGAAAAGCAGGCTCCTCCGACCTGCCTGCCTAACGGCCTGGTGCTGAACCAGACTGCTTTCCAGATTGGCCAAGGCACCTATCGTGCCAACGCCGGTGCCGGTACGCCGGTTCTGGATGCTTGCTCGGACGTGACGCTGACCTATGTAGACTCGTCTGTTGACGAGCCTTGCACATCCTCCAACTCGAAAACGATCACACGCAAGTGGACTGCAAAAGATGCCAGTGGCAACACGAGCACCTGCAACCAAACGGTGAACGTGCTCCGCCCGACCTTGGGCGATCTGGAGCTGCCGCCGAGCTATGACGATCTGGACGAGCCAGCCATCCCATGTGGCGGTGTGTATCCGACACCTGACTGGGTGACAAGCCAAGGCCTTCAAGGCTGGCCGTTGGTATTCGGCAAGCCAGTTGGCTGTGACTTCGGTTGGAACTACAACGACGTTCGCATTGACGTATGCGACGGCACCTACAAAGTACGCCGCCGCTGGACGATCCTCAACTGGTGCACGGGCCTGAACACGGACCACGATCAGATCATCAAGATCAAGGACGATGTGGCTCCGACCTTCACCTGCCCGGCGAACATCACCGTTGGCACGGATCCGTTTACCTGCTGTGCAACGGTTGACCTGCCTGATTTCATCGTGACGGACAACTGCTCGCGCATCAAGAAAGTGAGCGCAATGGTGATCACTTTCGATCCGCAGACCAACCAACAGACGGGCATGCAGGTAGTCGCCGGTGGCGCTTCCGACTTCCCCGGCAACAACTACTGGGATCGCGACACGATGGCCGTATTGGGCAGCACGACGTGCCTGCCGATCGGTACGCACCGCGTGATCTATCAGGTGGAAGACGACTGCGGCAACAC
>JBJXEZ010000333.1:0-2557 GCA_046153695.1 Saprospiraceae bacterium | reverse complement strand
GCCAGACTTGACTGACAGCGCTCAGTGTGGGAATCGCTATTTGCCATACCGGGAGCAGGTCGTTGTCAAATTTGAACAGATAAGCCAAAAAACCGGACAGTGCGTTGCCCACAGCGTAGAAACCGCTTCCCGTCTGTGTCACATCGGCAAAAGAGAAAGGCAACCCTTCCGGCCCGGCACCATTGTACAGTTCTCCAGTGTTCTTCGCCCGGAATAGCACGCCGGTAGTGCCGAGGTTTCCTGCGAGTAGCAGGTCCCCGTTAGGCAACGCCTCCAGGTCGCGGCCAAACTCATCGTCAGTGGAATTGAACGGACCGGTGTAAATTTTTTTCCAGCCCAAGGCCCCGGATTCGCTCATCGTGAGCAGCAGGATATCGTCCCAGGTAGTATTGCCTCCGGGGTCCCACTGGCCACCGAGCACATAATAGGGGAAATTGGCACTTTCAGGTGCCGGGTTGAGTACCACTCGGTTGAACCAGTCGCGTCCCGTGGTGGAGTAAGAACGCAGCCAGGAGAAAGCCCCGCTTGGGGTGACAAGGCCCATGAGGCCCTGCGTGTTGGCGTCAAAGGGGAGGGAGTTGCCCACCAGCAGCAGGTTACCGCTGGGCGTGAGCACCGCATCGTTCCACTGCGAGCCAGTGTTGAGGCTTAGCGTCCATTGGTGCTGCCCTTGGTCGTTCAGGCGGCTGACAGTGGCACGGGTGACGGCTCCATCGGCAGGTTCGTCACGGCCCAGCACATAGTAATTGGTGCCACTGGGCACCACTTTCGTAAAGACATTGTCGAATGAGGTGCCGAAAGCGTGGTTAAAGTTGGCCTGCTGCCCCGCCAAATAAACGGGATTTATGGCCCCAAAAAGGGCAAGCAACAGGAGCAAAGGCATGATGTAAGAGGGTGTTTTCATACCAGTACAGTTTCAGTTTTGGTGAAGAAATTACTGTTTGTACGCTACATCCATGTGCAGGGCTGAATGTTACCCCTTGAAAGAAAAATAATGGTGCGTTACCCCGAATATTTACCCAAAGCGTCTTTTGAGATTTTTAAAACAAAAAATTTTAAAAAAACATAACCCCTTCTCTTACTTTTGCGCCAAACCGCCTCCACCAAGGCCACGGCGGGCAACCCCAAAACCTTCCAACCAGAAACCAGAAACCCTCTTTTCAAACATGGCGCGTTCCAAAAAAGATACCTCCGTCCCGCCAACCGTGTCGCATAATGGTGAAGACACCATTGTCACGCTGTCGGGCATGTACCAGAACTATTTTCTGGACTATGCCTCTTACGTTATTCTCGAGCGTGCTGTGCCCGCCATTGAGGATGGGTTGAAGCCAGTGCAGCGTCGAATTCTGCACGCCATGTTTGAGCAGCACGACGGGCGCTACCACAAAGTAGCCAACCTCATCGGCCAGACCATGCAGTACCACCCCCACGGGGATGCGGCCATTGGTGATGCGCTGGTAAACCTCGGCCAAAAAGACCTGCTCATTGATTGTCAGGGCAACCGGGGCGACTACCGCACGGGCGACTCCGCAGCCGCGGCCCGATACATCGAAGCCCGCCTCACCAAGTTCGCCCTTGATGTGGCCTTCAACCCCGACACTACCCGATGGCAGCTTTCCTACGACGGGCGCAAGCGCGAGCCAATCACCCTGCCCATGAAATTTCCGCTGCTGCTTGCCCAGGGTGTGGAAGGCATCGCTGTGGGCCTGAGTACCAAGGTGATGCCGCACAACTTTGTGGAGATCATCAAGGCCAGCATCGCCCAGTTGAAAGGCCGGCAAACGGACCTTTACCCGGATTTCCCCACCGCAGGCCTCGTGGACGTGACCAATTACAACGGCGGCATGCGCGGCGGAAAAATCCGTGTACGGGCACGGATTCGGGAGGTGGACAAAAAGACGCTCCAGATCACGGAATTGCCGTACGGCGTATTTGTCAACGACCTGATCGAAACCATCCTGAAGGCCAACGAGAAAGGCCAGATCAAAGTAAAAAAGGTGACGGACAAGACCGCCGCTGAAGTGGATATCGAGATCGAACTCCAGCCCGGCGTAAGCCCCGATGTGACCATTGACGCGCTTTACGCCTTCACCAATTGCGAGGTTAGTATCAGCCCGAACTGCTGCATTATCGTGGACAACAAGCCGATCTTCACTGACGTGAACGAGCTGTTGCACATTTCCACGGAAAACACCAAAGAACTGCTGCGGCAGGAACTCGACATTCTCCGGCACGAATTGGAGGAAAAACTCCACTTCGCCTCGCTGGAGAAAATTTTCATCGAAAACCGCATCTACCGCGACATCGAAGAGTGTGAAACCTGGGAGGCTGTACTGGAGGCAATTGACAAGGGCTTGCGCAGACACGTCATCACGCCAGCCGACCCTGGCTACGCCAAGGAACTCAAAAAAATCAAGCTCCTGCGCGATATCACCGAGGACGACCTCGTGCGCCTCACCGAGATACGGATCAAGCGCATCTCCAAGTTCAACTCGTTCAAGGCCGACGAAGAGATTGCCAAACTGAACGGCGAACTGCAAGAAACCCTGCACCACCT
>JBJXEZ010000318.1:0-2679 GCA_046153695.1 Saprospiraceae bacterium | reverse complement strand
GAGCAAATTTTGTTTCAGGCAAGGCAAAATTTGCAGGCATAGCCGGTTGTCTATGGCGAAAATTTTAACGCAGCATGAAGCAAAATTTGCCGCTTGCAGCCCGGCGACTGAAATTTAAACACGCTCTTAATTCTTCGGAGCCAACTTGGCATCAATTTTCACGGTTATAGTTTTGGCGATCTTGTCGCGCACAGCACCTGGAATTTCGATGCCATAGTCCGCGCAGGCGACTTCGAAGCTGGCGCTGATCTTTGCGTTTCCGTTTTCGACTACCAGCGTCCCCGGCGTTTCGAAGTCTTTTTCCACGCCATGGATTTGCATCTTGCCTTTTGCCTTCACGTTGTATGTGCCGTTTTTAGCAAAATTGACTTCTTTGAACTGGAGCAGATTGCCCTTGAATGTGGCACTGGGAAACTTGTTGGACTCCATGTAGTTTTCGTTGAAGTGCTCCTGGAGGAGGGCTTTTTCAAAAACAAATCCCTTAATGAGCGCCTTCCACTCCATCCTGCCAGTCTCGGTATCCAAAACGGCGGTGCCGCTTTTGTTGATACCGGTAATTTTTTCCAAAGGCATGTCGGAGTCGAATTGAATTCGAGCATCTCGGGTAATGAGTTTTTGCGCCGTACCACTTGTGGAGTTGAGTGCCATGCAGGCAAGGACGAGCAACAATACTTGCTTCATTTTTTGTTGTTTTGTGAACAGAGAACCTAATACGTCATTTGAAGACGCAATATTGAGCATAGCCGCCGACAAATTTATGCTCAAACTAGTCAAACGGGCAATCAGGCTTACCGAGCGGGATTTTCCAGGATGTACTCGATGTTGTCGGAATCGTAAATGAAACGCAGGCTTGTTTGCCGGAAACCGCATTTTTCCAAAACCCGTTGCGAGGCGTGGTTGTCGGGGTCTGTAAAGGCAGTCACCCGGGGTGCGCCAAAATGCCCAAAGGAATAGTCCACAAGGGCTGCTGCGATTTCGCTGGCAAGGCCTTGACCCCAATGCGCACGTTGCACCAAATAGCCCAGTTCTAAATCGTTTTCGGGCTGGTATTCCACGCGGCGCAACACGCAGGAGGCCACTGGCCCGTCGCCGCCGGCTTTCCATTCAGCCACAAATGAGCCGAGGCCGGGGTTTTGGGCAGCGTATTGTTCAAAAAAAGCGAGGCGCTCGCGCACCACATCAGGGTTGGTCTCTGGCTTTCGGATGTAATGCATGAGATCGGCGTTGCCTTGCACCTCGAAATAATAGTCGAAGTCGCTCATCGTCAGCGGGCGAATGTTCAAGCGGGGCGTTTGCAGCAGAAAGGACATATTTATTAGAGCGTTTATTTTCGGTTTACCCCTTCCAAAAAAGGCACGAAACGAAATGCATCGAGCATTTTTTCCGAGTACTCGGTTTGGGAAGTTCGTTCGATGCGGTACATATCCTGCACCGCATCACCTACAGGGATCACAAGCAGGCCGCCAACAGCCAGTTGTTCGCGCAGAGCATCGGGCACCACAGGCGCACCTGCTGTGACGACAATGGCGTTGTACGGGGCATACTCCGGCAGGCCTTTGGTGCCATCCCGAAAAAAACAGCGCACGCTGGAAAATCCCAACTGAGCCAAAAGCTCTTTGCTCCGCAAATAAAGCGACTCCTGTCGTTCCACGGTGTACACACGGGCACCCATTGCGGCCAAAATAGCGGCCTGATACCCCGAACCCGTACCGATCTCCAGCACACGGTCACCTCGACCCAAGTCCAGCAAAGCCGTCATGTAAGCCACCGTGTAGGGCTGGGAAATGGTCTGTTCGTTGCCGATTGGAAACGGCTTATCCTCGTAAGCGTGTTCTTCGAATGCTTTGTCTAAAAAAAAGTGCCGCGGCACGGCATTGATCGCCGACAGAACGGCCTCGTTCTGGACACCCCGCTGGCGCAAGGCATCTACGAGGCGCTTGCGCAAGCCTTTGTGCCGATAGGTGTCCGTCATGTCTGGAAGGTTTCCGGTTGGAGGGTTGGAAGGTTTCGGGTTGGAAGGTTTCGGGTTTACCCGCCATAGCCTTGGCGTAGGTAAGTTGCTGGTTACGGGTAAAATAAAGTGCGCAGGCTGGGGCAATGTGCTTGCCAGCCTGCGCAAAAGTACGTTTCTCGTGCTTAAAATTGTTTGACCAATGTGCTATCGGCCGAGTAGGTATGCCTGCTACAGTTTTTTCAAATGGGTGTCGAAGCGGTCGCAGCAGGGCGAAACGAGCGAAAGAGTATCGGCGCGTATTTCTACGGACTTCTCGAAATCGTACAGCAACTGAACGTTTGCTTCCGATGCCGGCTTGTCGGAAACAAAGTGTAGCAACAGGTCGAAATTGGGGTCGTTGATCACTTCGATCTTGCCGGTTGTAACCAATTCGCCGTTGCGCACAATGCCGAATACAGCATTCGGTTTGATCAACAGGTACTCGAAATCGGATGCATAGCCTCCGCCGTGGAGGCCCCCGGACGTGGACACTACGCGCCAGTTTCCGTAAATGTCGTAGGGCTTGCCATTTAGGATGTCGGTGGCGTAGTACTTGTTAGCCGGTACGGCCTTAAAAAGGTCCAAGGCCGGGCCAATTTCATTTTCCTCTTTTTGGCAAGCGGCCAAAAACGCAACGAACAGGATAAGCAGCGAACCTGCGGTGATGATTTTTTTCATAGCGATAG
>JBJXEZ010000305.1:0-5114 GCA_046153695.1 Saprospiraceae bacterium | reverse complement strand
TTTCCTCGATTGCTTTTCCGCTCAGGATTTTTTCCTTGGTCAAATCCACCACGAGGGCGGATGCGATGAACACGGAAGAGTAGGTACCGAACAGGATGCCGACGAACATACCGAAAGCAAAGCCGCGGATAGCCGACCCGCCGAAGAGGAGCAGGATAAGGACAACGATAACGATGGTACCTGAAGTGATCAAGGTACGCGTCAGCGTGGTGTTGATGGCCATGTTGAACACCTCCTCTTTGGGCCGTCCCGAGTAGGTGTTAATGAACTCTCGGATACGGTCGAATACGATCACGGTGTCATTCACGGAAAGACCCATGACGGTAAGGATACAGGCAATGATGGCTTGGTCAATTTCCAGCGAGAATGGCACGATACCGTGCAGGAGGGAGAAAAAGCCGAGTGTGATGAGTACGTCGTGGAAAAGGGCAGCAACGGCACCCAGCGAAAACTGCCAACGGCGGAAACGAACCAGCAAGTACAGGAAGATGGCAAGCAGCGACCAGATGGTGGCTTTCACCGAGGAGTCACGGATGTCGTCGGCTACGATGGCACTAACCTGACTGGACGAGGTGATGTGGGTACCCGATCCTTCCGTGTTTATGAAATTTGTGAAGTCCGTGGTGATCCCGGCCTTGGTCAGACCCTCGTGCATCTTGGTGGCCACTTTGTTGATCACGTCCGTGCTGTGGTCATCAATGAGGTACGAGGTGGTGATGTTGTATGTGTTTTCGGTGCTGACGGCCTTTACGATAGGGTTGCCGCCAAAAGCCTCGGTGAGTGCCGGGCGGATTTTTTCAATTTCTACTTCTTGATCGAACTGTACGTTGAACGAGTAGCCGCCCTTGAAATCTACGCCTAGTTCGAAGCCGCGCGTAAAGAATGCGCCGATACTGATGACCGAAACAATGACGGAGAATATGTAGGCGTACTTGCGCTTGCTCATCCAGTCGTAGCTGGCACCGACGAGCCAGTTGGCCGACCACGGGTAGCTGTAGCTCACGTCTTTGCCGCGGTCGAGCCACCACTCGGTGATGTACCGGCCTACGAGTACAGCAGTGAACATGGAACTGAAGATACCAATCGTCAGTACCGTTCCAAAGCCCTTGATGGGGCCGAGACCGTAGTACATGAGCACAAAAGCGGTAAGCAACGTGGTCACGTTTGCGTCAATGATAGCGGGCAGGGCACGGGCAAAACCGGTCGCAATGGCTTTGGCGCTCGACATACCGTCTCGCAGTTCCTCGCGTATTCGCTCGTAGATGATGACGTTTGCGTCAACGGCGGTAGCCAGTGTAAGCACGATACCGGCGATACCGGGCAAGGTGAGCACGGTGCCCATGGAGGCCAGCGTGCCGATGATGAAAAAGATGTTGGCCAGCAGGGCGATCACGGAGATGATACCGCCACGGGAGTAGTAGGCGATCATGAAACCGCACAGCACGATGACCGAAAGGATCAGGGCGATGAGCGACTTGTTGATATTGTCGGCACCGAGCGAGGGGCCGATCTGGCTTTCCTGCACGATGCGCGTACCAGCGGGCAGTTTACCCACTTCAAGAATATTGGACAAGTCCGTGGCTTCTTCCAGTTTGAAGCCGCCCTGAATGGACGAGTTGCCGCCCTCGATGGGGTTGATAACGCGCGGGGCACTCACCACTTCATCATCGAGCACGATGGCGATTTCGCGGTTACCGCCCTCGTAGGCGAGGCGTGTCATGTCGGCCCAGATGCGGGCGCCTTCGTTGTTCATAGCCAGGCTGACCGTCACCTCACCGGAGTTAGGGTCGGGTTGTTCGCTGGCGTTGGTCACGACGCTGCCGTCGAGGCGGGGTTTTTCCTGGTTGCGGAATTTTTTGGTAGCAAACAACTGGTATTTACCAGCCATGGATGACGTGCCAGCGGCTTGATCCTGAAGCGCTTCCACCGGCTTAAGGCTCCACTTAAACATCAAATCCACCGGAAACAGCGCCTGAATATCCGGGCGGCCGAGCATGTCATTGATGGCGTTGATCTTGTTTTTGTCGGCGTAGCCAATAACTACACTGCCAGGGTCAGCGGCGGGCGTGAGCAGGCTGAGCAACGGACCGGCAGTCAGGTTGGCGGTGGGTTTGTCCACTAATTTCATTTCAGGCGTGGCGGAGGAGTCGGGCTTGCCATCGGGGCCAGCGGGATACACGTATGTCGTGTCTTTGGCCGTTGCAGTGGCGGTGCTATCGCTGGCACCGATTCGCAGCCGGTTGTCGGCATTGTTCAGGCCTTGACTAATACCTTCGTCACCGAATCGGTACGTATCCCAAAATTCCAATTTAGCATTGCGGGACAGCATTTCACGAGCGCGCTGCGGGTTGTCAATGCCCGGCAGCTCAACGAGGATCAGGTCGCGGGCAGCGTCGAGGCTGACATTGGGTTGTACCACGCCGAGCTTGTCAATACGCTGTTTGAGGCGTTTAAACGTCTCGTCCACCGTGGTGTTGCCCAGTTCGCGTACCACGCGCAGCACCTCTTGGTCAGGCGAATCGAAGTTGATCTGGCCTTTAAGCGATTCGTTGCGGGCGAAAATAGAGGCCAACGGCTTGCCGCCGCCGGTTTGTTTCCACGCATCGGCAAACAGCGTAATATAGTCCGACTGCTGGGTCACCTGCATTTCGGAAGCCTTGCTGAGCGCTTGATTGAATGCCGGGTCAGTCGAATTACCGGCCAGGCTTTTCAGGAAGTCCCGAAGGTCAACCTGCAACAGCACGCTCATGCCGCCTTTCAGGTCAAGACCCATAGCGAGCTGGCTCTGTTTGAGGTCGGAATAGGTAAAGTCTTTGATGAGCGGAATGCTAAACACCGTCTCGGAGGAGAGGGAGTCCAGAAAACTGCTGTATTGGGCGCGCCAAGATACCTGCGGGTTCTTGGAATTCTGTTCGCTGGCGTAGCGGGACGCGGCATTTTCGACACTTACCGTCGGAACAACAAGCAGATACTGATACAGACAAACGATCGTCAGCGCTATCAGGAAAAATCGTACAACTCCTTTACTTTGCATACCTTAGATTAAGGTGAGAAATTAAGCGGTTTAAAAAAAGTGCGCAAATATAGGCACACCGGGCATTTCAAAGGCAAAATCGAAAATCTCTTTTGAACGGGGGCAAAGTAATGCCTCCAAAAAAACTGCTGCAACCGGTGTGATCTTCTTTGGCCGGGAGCCAACGCCCAAAAAGTACATAGTTTTGCGCCTCTTATGTCCAACCTGCTCATTCGCAACATCAAGACGCTCGTCTCAGCCGAACTCCAGCCCCGGCACCTCGCCGCCGGAGCGGATATGGCCCATCTGCCCATGCTGCACGACGCATTCCTGCTCATGGAAAACGACCGCATCGCCGCGTTCGGTCCGATGGCCGACTGCCCCGACCGCGCCGAGAAAGTCCTCGACGCTTCGGGGCGTATGGTTTTTCCCTCGTGGTGCGACTCGCATACGCACATTGTGTTCGCAGCCACGCGGGAGGAGGAATTCGTGGGTCGCATCCGGGGGCAGACGTATGAAGAAATTGCTCAAAACGGCGGCGGCATCCTGAATTCGGCGAAACGCCTGCGCGACACACCTGAAGAGGTGCTGTTCGAAGGTGCCTGGCAGCGCCTGCGCGAGGTGATCGGCTACGGAACCGGGGCCATCGAGATCAAGAGTGGTTATGGCCTGAGCGTGGACAGCGAACTGAAAATGTTGCGCGTCGTGCAACGCCTCAAAACCATCAGCCCCATCCCGATCAAAGCCACCTTTCTCGGTGCGCATGCCGTACCTGCGGAGTATAAACACCGACGCTCGGAGTATGTGGACCTGGTAGTACAGCAAATGATCCCCCGCGTTGCAGAAGAGGGGCTGGCAGACTACTGCGATGTATTTTGCGACCGGGGTTTTTTCACCGTAGAGGAAACCGAACGCATCCTGCAGGCAGGCTGGGCACACGGCCTCAAACCGAAAATCCATGCCAACGAATTGGATTACTCCGGCGGCGTACAGGTAGGTGTAGCCAACCGAGCCGTGTCGGTGGACCACCTCGAACACGCGGGCGAGGCCGAAATAGAGGCCCTGCGGACAAGCCAAACGCTGCCAACCTTGCTCCCGGGTTGCTCGTTTTTTCTGGGCATACCCTACGCACCAGCCCGCCTGCTGATCGACGCAGGCCTGCCTGTAGTCCTGGCATCGGACTACAACCCCGGTTCTTCGCCTTCTGGCCGCATGGCGTTCGTGGTATCGCTCGCTTGTATCAAAATGAAGATGCTGCCTGAAGAGGCAATAAACGCCGCTACCATCAACGGTGCCCGGGCCATTGAGTTGGAGGCCGGGCACGGCAGTATTGCCGTCGGAAAAAAAGCCAACGTATTCATCACCAAACCTCTGGCATCCGTAGCACAACTCCCCTATTCGTTTGGCAACGACCCGACGGAAACGGTGGTGCTCAATGGCCGTGTTTGGGAAGGATAAGGAACGCGGACGCAAGCGCAAAAAAACAACCATGCAAATGGCTTTCCTGAAAAAAAACCTGCTTCCGGCTCTTTTTTTTGCCCTTGTTGTGGCCTATTGCCTGTGCTACGCCCCGTTCGGCATCAACGAAACGGATGGCGGTTTCCTTACCGGACTGGCCTGGCAGGTGCTGAGCGGCAAGGCACTTTACGCCGATGTGGTGTATGTGCGTCCGCCCCTGCCTGTATGGTTGCGGGTTCTGGAGTTACACCTGCTACCAGAGCCGTTTGCCGTGCTGGGCGAGCGCTGGATTTTTTTCTTCAAGGTGGCGCTATACTCGTGGTTTGGGGCGGCAGTGCTGGCACAGGGCAAATCCCGATGGGCGCTGGCTGCTTTTGCCTTCGTCCTGTCCGTGCATTGCTACCCGCCCGCAGCCTGGCACACGGTGGACGGGCTGCTGTTTGGCGCGGCAGCGATTTGGTGCCAAAGCAATGTGCCGGGCGTGCGAGGTGGTTTCCTATCCGGCATTTTTTGGGCGGCGATGTTGCTGTGCAAGCAGTCGTTTTACCCCATGGCGGTGTTGTTGTTGCTGCCTGCTGTACGCCCAACCCGCTCCGTATTTGCCGGGTGCAGCATCGGAATGGGGCTTTTCGCGGCACACCTT
>JBJXEZ010000298.1:0-7848 GCA_046153695.1 Saprospiraceae bacterium | reverse complement strand
CATCAAAATATGTGGCAATTTTCAACAGCAGGCTGGCGATGGGCTCCGTTTTGCCTCTTTCGTAATCTGCGTAGGTTGTTCGGTTGATTTCAAGTGCATCCGCCACATGCTCCTGTGTTTCCTTGCGTTGCCTCCGCAAATATTTCAGGTTGTTTGCAAGCATTTGACGGATTTTCCGTCAAATGTCGGGATTTTCGGAATTTACATCAAAGTTTATTCGTCAATATTTTTTCATGTTTGCTAAAAATCCAAATTCACGTCCTCCGAATTCCACCTGCAATCGCATCAAAAACCTTAACGGGCACTTTAATGCTGGTTAATGGCAATACCTCAGGTTATTCAATCAACTCCAGATACCTCCCATACGCCGCTCCCTTCCGCTCCAAATACCCTTCCCACCCATTAAACCGGATCACCTCCTCCCGCGAGTACCCCAACCGCCGCAAATGATACCCCACCATCGCCCCTGTCCGATCGTACCCATGCAGGCAATGGATCAGGCAGCGGCCTTCCAGGAGTTGTCGATGGATGATTGGGGCGGCACCTCTCTCCTGTGCATTGAGCGATTTGAAATCAACCTTCCGTTTTTCGCAGAGCGCCTTTTCTTGTTCCGCCGGCACCCCGCCGGAGTCCTTGCCGTTGCCATTCAAGCGGATGACGCGCCGGATCAATCCTTTTCGGAGCAGGGAATCCAATTGTTCCAGGGTGGGTTGCGCGGAGCGATAATTATACCGTTCGCCAGGCACCTTAAACACATAACCCGGCAGGTTGATGTCGCGCAAATGAGGACGTTCCCGGCCGGCGTATTTTTTATTGGCTTCCCCAAGTATCCAGGCGACACAAAGGCAAAACCCGAAAAACAGCAGGTTACGGGAAAGGCCAGGTGTTCCGGGTTTAGGTTGAGGAGCGACACGTTTGAGTTTGCTCTTGTTCATTTCGAATCCTGGAGTTATCGGCACCGATAAATAACCATCGCCACAGACGACAAATACACCTCCCCGCATTGGCCACCCGTATTAACAATTCTTGCTTTACCGATGTCAAGCGTATCGGGCCGGTATGCCGATATTGGCCGGCTCGGATCCCGGTGCTGTATCTGCGCCAGTATCTCAGCATTCAACTTTTCGATATTGGGGATTTTGCTGTACCGGACCTCTTCGCCGTGTTCATCGGCAAAGGTTCCATTGCTAAATTTTCCGCAGAGGAAATCGTTGATTGAAATTTCGAAGAAGATCATATCGGTAGCCTTGATTTGGATGAATAGTATTTGCCGTTAAGCCTGTTTTCTCAGGTATTTTCCCGAAACCCATTCCTGCCGGTTTGCAGCAATTCTGCACCAGTTATTCTTTTCCTCGTACACCCGCAGGACGGCCCCGGTGGACGTGACATTTATCCGGCGACCGGACACATCCGGTTTGTCCCGGATGTTGAGGTTATTGGTTGTCACGGTAGCATAGTAGGCGACGGATAGCGGTGGCTGATCGGGCTGATGGTCAAGGATCGCCTGAACATGCGGGAGAAAGTTCGTTTCCGCCGCTTCGACGGTGTTGCCGCCAAAGAAATTTGAGCCCGGGCAGGATTTGGTCATGCCGGCGCCGTTGGTGCGTTGGCCGGTTTTCAGGTCAAACCAATGGTGATATACGATTTGGTTGGGATTGACCGGGATTCGGAAACGCCGGCACAGGGCGGCGGTTACGCCAAGAATGGCTTCGCGTTGCTCCAGCCGCATTTCATCGCCCCCAACATCAAAGTTGCCGATATTCTCAATGCAGATGGAATGCGCATTGAATCCGAAGATACAGGCCGGAGAAGATTCCAGGTTCCTGCCAGTGACGATCATACCATCGGGAAATATGCTGAAATGCTGGCCGATGTCCTGCCATCCGTTCATCAGAGTATGAAAATTCTGCATCCCCTTTTGCAGGGCAAAATGGTTTTTGCCGTTAAAGCCGGCGTAGTTTGGAGCGAATGTGTGATGCAACTGTACGGTAAATACCGTCCGGGCAACACTTTGTGCGGCAAGCCAGGCCTCAAACTCGGCCGGTGCGATCAGCGTAAAACCGTATTGCTTGGGCATGTTGAGCGATTTTTCTGAAAGATAAAAAGCCGGGCAGAGCGAAAGGCTGAAATTTTCCTGTTGGGGCTTGGTGCGCTAATGGCCAGTGGTCGCCCTGCTCCGGTGTTATTTTTTGAACGACTCATCGTTCGATGTTGCAAATATGGGGACTAAATTTATATTTCACAATACTCCCTGGCTGCAAAATTTCCCTGCACGCAGAATCGATGGGTAACGAATGTATCCGGTCTGTTTCCTCGTTTCAGTAATTCCCTTATCTTTGCCCCCGCATTATGAAATTCTACCCTGGCGTGTTGTTCCTGTTCACTGTCTGCCTCGTTGCGTTGCCAACGGGTGTGGTTCGTGCTTGTGATGCTGCCGGGGTCAGACAAAACATAGCGGCATCGGCTCAAACGGACGACGAACATTGCGCCACTGTCGGCGACGAATGCGTGGAAACCCACCCCGGCCAGGATTGCCCGCCCGACAACGACGGCTGCGGGCATTGCCACTGCCCGGGCTGCGGAGCGACCGGCGGTATGACCTACGCCGGTTTTTTCAAAAATACGTTTGCCGAACTGTCGGCTCCTGGCTGGTTGTATGCCGACCGGGCCGCCAATTTCTGTTACCAAGCGCCCTGTAGTTCGGCGCATCTGGCGGCCTTGTTCCGTCCTCCCATATCGCATTTGGTTTAGTGACCCGCTGCCGGCGTAAACCGTCGTGACAGGGGCTTCCCGGCTTTGGCTTTGCGCCAGGGTCGGGTCATGGTATTTTCCCATTCACTCAATCCAAGTCATTTTATGCTGGACAGAATCATCCAATTTTCCATCAAAAATAAATTTATCATCGGGCTGCTCACGCTCGCTCTGGTGATCTGGGGCGTATGGAGCGCCACCCGGCTGCCGATAGATGCGGTGCCCGACATCACCAACAACCAGGTACAAGTCATCACCTTGTGCCCTACACTGGCCACCCAGGAGGTGGAGCAACTCGTCACCTATCCCATCGAAAAAAGCCTCGCCAACTTGCCCGACCTCGTGGAAATGCGCTCCATTTCCCGCTTCGGGCTGTCGGTCGTGACCGTGGTGTTCGACGATGCGGTGAACGTTTGGTTTGCCCGCCAACTTATCAACGAAAAACTCAAAGAGGCAGAAGAGGCCATCCCTGCCGGAGTAGGTACGCCCGAACTCGCGCCCGTAAGTACGGGTCTCGGCGAGGTGTATCAGTACGTCATCCACCCAAGAAAAGGCAGCGAAGACAAATACACCGCGATGGACCTTCGCACGATGCAGGACTGGATCGTGGCGCGCCAACTGTACGGAACGCCCGGTATCGCAGAGGTCAATAGCTTTGGTGGCATCCTCAAACAATACGAGGTGTCGGTGAATCCCAACCGGTTGCGGGCGATGGGCGTGACCATCCCCGACGTATTCGACGCTTTAAGCAAAAACAATGAAAATACCGGTGGGGCTTATATTGACAAAAAACCGAATGCTTACTTTATCCGGGGCCTCGGCCTGATTTCGAGCCTCGACGATGTGCGCAACATCGTGATCAAAACCGACGCGAACGGCGTGCCCGTGTTCGTCCGCGACGTGGCCGTGGTGCAGTTCGGCGGCGCGGTGCGCTATGGGGCCTTGACGTACAACGGCGAAAAAGAAGCCGTCGGCGGCGTAGTGATGATGCTCAAAGGCGCCAACAGTTTTGATCTGGTGGGCAAGGTGAAAGCAAAAATGGGAACTATCCAAAAATCGCTGCCCGCCGACGTGGAAATCGAACCGTTTCTCGACCGCGCCGACCTGGTGAACCGCGCCATCAGCACCGTACAGACCAACCTTATCGAGGGCGCGCTTATCGTGATTTTTGTACTGGTACTGTTTCTCGGCAACCTGCGGGCAGGGCTGATCGTGGCCTCGGCCATACCGCTTTCCATGCTTTTTGCCCTCGGCATGATGCGCCAGTTCGGCGTGTCGGCCAACCTCATGTCGCTCGGCGCCATTGACTTCGGCCTTATCGTGGACGGTGCAGTCATTATCGTGGAAGCGACGATGCACTACCTGGTCTTGCAAAAACTCGGTCGGCCTTTCACGCAGGCAGAAATGGACGAGGGCGTAGGCATAAGCGCCGGCAGGATGATGAACTCGGCTGCTTTCGGTCAAATCATCATCCTGATTGTCTATCTGCCCATATTGTCGCTCATCGGCATAGAGGGCAAGATGTTCGGACCGATGGCGCTGACCGTTGCGTTTGCCATTTTGGGCGCCCTGATTTTGTCGCTGACCTACATCCCGATGATGTCCGCTTTGTTTTTGCCCAAAAATATTTCGCATAAAAAGAACATCTCCGACCACCTCATGGATTTTTTCCAAAGAATCTATGCACCAGTCATTCGCGGGGCCATCCGCTTCAAATACGCGGTGGTAGCGGCCACTCTCGCTTTACTCGCCGTCAGTGTTTTGCTGTTTACCCGTATGGGCGGCGAGTTCATCCCGCAATTGCAGGAGGGTGACTACGCTTTCCACTGCATCCTGCCGCAAGGCACCTCGCTGTCGCAAAGCGTCGAGACTTCGATGCAAGCCACCCGCATTATCAAACAGTTTCCAGAAGTAAAAATGGTGGTGGGCAAAACCGGCAGTGCCGAAGTGCCCACCGACCCCATGCCGCCCGAAGCGACGGACATGATGGTGGTGCTAAAGCCCATGAAGGAATGGACGACCACGAAAGATTACAACGAACTGTCCAACATGATAATGGAAAAATTAGAAGTCATTCCCGGTGTGTTTTTTGAGGCAAGCCAACCCATTCAAATGCGTTTCAACGAATTGATGACCGGGGTTAGGCAGGATGTGGCCATCAAAATTTTTGGCGAAAACATAGATACCCTCGCCGCGCTCGCTCCGAAAATAGCCGCCGTGGTGCAGTCCGTAGCAGGCGCCACCGCCCCGCAGGTGGAGCGCACTACAGGCCTGCCGCAAATCACCATCGAATACGACCGCCGTCGCATCGGCAACTACGGCATGAACATCGAGGACATCAACCACGTGGTCAGCACGGCGTTTGCCGGGGCCGCTGCCGGGTCGGTGTTCGAGAACGAGCGCAAGTTCGACCTCGTAGTGCGGCTCGATAGCGCCAGTCGCGGGTCCATCGACGACGTAAGCAACTTGTTCATCCCCACACCCGGAGGGCAGCAAATCCCGCTCAACCAGGTGGCCACGGTGACGTTTCGGGAAGGCCCGGCGCAAATCAGCCGCGAGGAGGGCAAGCGCCGCATCGTTATCGGGTTCAACGTGCGCGGACGCGACGTGCAATCGGTGGTGCGCGAGATTCAAGGCAAATTGGACCGACAGGCCGCGCTGCCCACCGGCTACTACTACACCTTCGGCGGCACGTTTGAAAATCTCGAAAAAGCCTCCGCAAGGCTTCAAATAGCCGTTCCGGTAGCCCTCGCGCTGATTTTTATGCTCTTGTTTTTCACCTTCAATTCGTTCAAAGAAGCGGGGCTGATTTTCACGGCCATCCCAATGTCGACTATCGGCGGGGTGTTCGCACTGCTGCTGCGCGACATGCCTTTCTCGATTTCAGCGGGCGTGGGTTTCATAGCCCTGTTCGGTGTGGCGGTTTTGAACGGAATTGTATTGATTGCCACCTTCAACCAGTTGCAAAAAGACGGCCTCGAAGACCCCGTACAACGCGTGCTAGAAGGCACGCGCATCCGGCTGCGCCCCGTACTGATGACGGCGATGGTCGCTTCGCTCGGCTTTTTGCCGATGGCTATTTCCACCGGCGCGGGCGCCGAGGTACAAAAGCCTTTGGCCACGGTGGTCATCGGCGGCCTCATCACGGCCACCTTCCTGACGCTGGTAGTGCTGCCTTTGCTTTACCTGTTTTTGATTGGAAAAAACCGGGTGCGTCCTTCGGTGATCTTGCCGGTTTTGTTGCCCGTATTGTTGTTTTTCAGCACGAATGCCCAGGCGCAACGCCGCGTAACCCTGGAAGAAGCCTTACAAATCGGTTTGGAACAAAACCTCTTGCTGCAAGCCAACGCTTTGGACATCGAGCGGGCAAAAGCCACCGTCGGGACCTCGTTCGAGTTGCCGAAAACGGGTGTTTTTGTGGAAAACGAAGACCTCAGTACGGAAGATTCCAAAGGGATTCTCAAAATCGGTCTTTCGCAGACGGTGCAATACCCGACAGTTTATAAAGCGCGAAAAAGCCTGTTTCGGGAACAGGTCAAATACGCCGAACTGACGAGAACCCGCACTGAAGCGGAATTGAAACGGGACATTCGAACGGTGTATTACCAGCTCGCATATTTGCAGGAAAGGCAGTTGTTGTACCGGCGTTTGGACACGCTCTATGCCCAACTTGCCGACGCTGCCGCGCTACGCGCCCGCACGGGCGAAAGCACGGGGCTGGAAAAAATAGCCGCCGAAGCCCGGCTGCGCGAGCTGCGCACCCAACAGCAGCAGCTCGACCGGGAGGTGGCCGTGCAACAGCAAACGCTGACGCAATTGCTCAACGCTGCCGAGCCGCTGCTGCCTGCCGAAGGACCGCTGCAAAAACTGCCGGCAAGCGCCGCTTCCGACCTTGCCAATCATCCCATGCTGTTGCTCCAACGGCAAAACGTGAACCTCGCCGCCGCCGACATTTATCTCCAACGGCAGGGTTTGAAACCGGACTTTTCGGCACGGGCATTCACGCAGCGCTTGTACGGTATTTCGCCCGCTTTTTCAGGTTTTTCGCTAAGCGTGGGGGTGCCGATTGCGGGCAAAAGTTTCAGGCAGAAAATCAAAGTCGCGCAAATCGGCAGCGCCATGCAGCAAAAACAGCTGGAATATCAAACCCTCTGGCTCAACACCGCGGCAGCCGCTGCACGGCAGGAGTTGGAGAAAAACAACGCCGCACTTCAATTTTACGAAACCATCGGGCTGGCCCAGGCCGACGAGATCACGCGGGCGGCCACCGCGGCCTACCGCGCGGGGGAGATCAGCTTTGCCGACCTCGCGCAATATCTCGCGCAGGCCGCCGGAATCCGGCAGAATTATTTGGACAACCTGAACCAGTACAATCACGCGGCTATTCAACTCTATTTCCTTAACAATCAATAATTTTTGGACCATAACATCATGAAAAAATATAGCATCGCCGGCCTCGCGCTGGCTTTCGCCACCTTGGTATCTCCATTTGTTTTCAATGCCTGCTCCGGCAGTGCCGCTACCGGCGAAAAAAAGGAAGAAGCGGGCCACGAAGAAGAAGGCCACGACGAGCACGAAAACACCACGACCGTGTCGCTCACAACGGAGCAGATGAAGGCTGTCGGCTTGCAACTCGGCGGCGTGGAGCAAAAAAATCTCACCTCGACGCTCAAAGCCAACGGCTACCTGCGCGTACCCAACCAGAACAAGGCCAACGCCACCACGCTCTATGGCGGTGTGGTAAAAACCTTGCTCGTACAACCCGGAAGTGTGCTGAAAGCGGGGCAGACGGTGGCGACCATCTCCAACCCGCAGATTATCCCGATGCAGGAGGAGTACCTCACGCTGGCTTCGCGCATCACGCTGGCCGAACTCGAATACAACCGCCAGAAGGAACTCAACAGCGGCAACGCTGGGGCGCTCAAAAACCTGCAACAGGCTGAAAGCGATCTCAATACCCTGCGCACCCGTCGCGCTTCACTCCGGCAGCAACTGCAACTCATGGGCATAGTGCCGGAAAAACTGACGAGCGACAACCTCGTTACCAGCCTGTCGGTGCGCAGCCCGTTGAACGGCACTGTAAGCAATGTTATGGTC
>JBJXEZ010000288.1:0-24900 GCA_046153695.1 Saprospiraceae bacterium | reverse complement strand
CCGCGATGTGCCCCCCTCACCCTCGGGGGAGGGGCTGGGGGTGGGGTTGTACCGGCGGAGCTCGATCTACCCCATTGTTCCCAAGGTGGGTACCAGGGTAGTTGCGAGTCAAAAACTCATTTCCTGGACTCCCAAAGGCGCTTTTTTGAACGTTTCAAATGGCTAAAGTCGAACTTAGCCTTTATCGAAGCGTATTTCCTGGATAGTGGTCGTGCCGCCACTCACTTTGAGGTACAGGTAAACCCGGTACACACCAGTAGTGGCCGACAGGTTGCCGATGCAGTATTGGTCGCTGTTTTCGCGGCTGGTGCCCTGGTGAACCTGGCTGAACGCCTTGGGCTTGTTGGCATCAAAAAACGAACGGATCAAGTTGGCAGCCTTGATTTTAGGGCAGGATTGCTCCTTGTCCAGGATAGATACCTCTACTTGCTCGGAAAGATATTGGGCAAGCGCATCGGCATCCCCGCTGCTCAATGCACGGGCGATAGCATCCAGTGTTGGGTTTCCTTGCTCAGCAAAGAGGGTAAATGGGGCAAAAAGCAGCAAAAAAAGCAAGTTTTTCATTGTAATGCGAATTGGTTTGGTCAAATGTGCTATTGATACGAACACATCGGGCAAGGAAACTGCCAAAAGCACTTGTTTAG
The DNA here is from genome assembly GCA_046153695.1 of Saprospiraceae bacterium. Classification (GTDB taxonomy): domain Bacteria; phylum Bacteroidota; class Bacteroidia; order Chitinophagales; family Saprospiraceae; genus M3007. The sequence continues at coordinate 24,256 of JBJXEZ010000288.1, read as the reverse complement.
TGTTAATGGGGCGTTAAAGAAATTGTACGTCTATTTACTTGGCCGTTTGACACCGCCGTGCGTTCCTTGTGTACCGTTTGCTCGCTATGAAACGTTCACCAGCGCTATTCTACTACGCCTTTCCTTTCCGGCTCCTCTTGCTGCACGCACGCAACCACCTCATGCTGGTGGCCTTGTGGGTTTTTCTGGCGTTGCTGATGACCGGCACGGTCGGGCACTATTTCGGGGTACACTACTTATTGCTTATGCCGGAATACCACGGCGAAGTAAATTTTTGGAGTTTTTTCCTGACGGGAGCAGCCTGCGGCACGTTTTTTTTGATCTGGAACCTGACGACATACTTGCTCTGCGCTTCCCGATTTCCGTTTTTGGCCACCTTGAGTGCCCCGTTTACCAAGTTCGGGCTGAACAACAGTATCATCCCTTTTGCTTTCCTGATTGCATATTTAGTCGTTTCGATTCGATTCCAATCGCACGATGAATTGGCCAGTTTTTGGGAAATCCTCCGAAACGTCGTCGGGTTTCTAGTAGGGGTAGGTGCTATGGTTTTGGTGCTTGCAGCCTACCTGCACCTGACAAACAAAGACCTTGCAGCGATTTTAGGCCCCGGCCATTTTTCCCCAAAACCGGGCAGTCGCTTGCTGTTACCGGGGGGGCGCACTCCCTCGATACGCGATATTCGCAAGGCTGCGGCCCGCTGGCGGGTGGACACCTACCTGACCGAGCGCCTGCGGCTGAGACCCGTGCGCAGTGTGGAACACTACAACCGCGACATCCTCGAAAAGGTGTTTCGGCAGAATCACCTCAATGCCGTACTGGTCCAGGTGGCCGCAGTGTTCCTGCTGATGTTCCTTGGCCTTTTCATGGAGCAACCCTGGGCGCGTATCCCCACGGGCGCCACTATTTTTTTGCTGGCCAGTATGTTTATGGCCCTATTCGGAGCCATTGTATTTTGGTTCCGACGCTGGGCTGTGCTCGTGTTTATTTTGATGCTGGCAATGATCAATTATGTCACCGGGCTGGGCCTGTTCCACTATCGGAACCGTGCATACGGGCTGGAATATTCTGAAAAAAACTGCGCTGAATATTCCTACCGGTCGTTCGAGGCTATTTGTCACCCTGACACCGTTGCGCTTGACATAGCCGCCACAAAAAAGATCCTTGACAACTGGCTCGCCAAAAACCAGGCCGCAGGTGTGCAACGCCCTAAATTAGTGTTCATTTGCGCCAGTGGCGGCGGGATGCGCTCGTCGGTGTGGACTATGCATACGCTCCAGCGGGCTGATGAGGCTACTGGCGGGCGTTTTTTGCGCCAAACGGCGCTCATGTCGGGCGCTTCGGGCGGTATATTGGGCGCCGCATACCTGCGCGAACTTTGCCTGCGTCAACAAGAAGGTACGCCCATTTCAATACACGACACGACTTATGTGGACGATATGGGCCTTGATTTGCTGAATCCCGTGAGTTTTGCCATAATTTCAAACGACCTTTTTTTCCCATTCGGCACGTTCCACTCGGGCGGGTATCGCTACCGCAAAGACCGGGGCTATCTGTTCGAAAGACAACTGAACGAAAACTGCCGCGGGCTGCTTGGCCGCCGATTGGCCGACTACCGTCAGGCAGAGATCGATGCCAGGATACCTATGGTGTTGGTATCCCCTTTTTTGCTCAACGATTCACGCCGGCTGCTTATCAGCCCACAGGGCGTTTCGTACCTCATGCGCCCCCCCGGAAGTGTTCAAACCGAGGTAGACGGCGTAGACTTCCGTCGCCTTTTCGCCCGGCAACAGGCAGACAGCCTGTCCTTTGCAACAGCGCTGCGCATGAACTGCTCGTACCCGCTTATCTTGCCGCCTACATGGTTGCCCTCCCACCCGGCGACCGAAGTGATAGATGCCGGATTTCGGGATAATTACGGCACTGCCACAGCGGTTCGTTTTGCCCATACCTTTCGCGACTGGATAGCAGAGAACACTGGCGGGATTGTAATCGTACAGGTGCGTTGTTGGCAAAAAAATCGCCCTATCAAGGAGCGCGACTCCAAGGGCATCGTCGAAAACCTGTTTTCGCCCTTCAGCGCGGCGGCCAGCCTGACTTCCATGCAAGATTTCGAGCAGGACAATGCCATGGCCTTGCTGAGCGATATGCTGGGCAACAACCAATTGCAGGTCATACGATTCGTTTACAAGCCATTGAAAAAAGAAAACGAGGCCTCAATGAGTCTACACTTGAGCAAACGCGAAAAACGCGATATTGTGAACGCATTTTCCCGACCAGAAATCCAAAAAAGCCTGAATGAACTCAAACAAGCCCTGCGCAATTAACTCCGATTGATGCCGCGGTGGAATCAACTCCTGCCTTTGCCTGAGTTACGGTGGATAATCCACCAATCATCTATCCTTTAAACCAGAAACCCTCCAACCCAAAACCCATTTTCGTATGCAGGTAGTAGTTTTTGGAAAACAGTTTAAAGAGCGGGACATACCATATGTCCAGTCCCTTTTCGATGCGCTCCACAATGCTGGGGTTACGACCTATGTTTACGCGCCATATCTGGCCGACCTGGAGGGCAAGGTGCATTTTCGAGGGCCATACGCTCCATTCGACGGCTACCGGGATTTTTCGGTGCATCGCATTGATTTTGTCGTGGTTTTGGGTGGTGATGGCACCATGCTACACGCTGTGACGCTGGTTCGGAATTCCGGCGTGCCTATGCTGGGTATCAACCTGGGACGGCTCGGCTTTTTGGCCAGTATTGAAAAGCACCACATTGAGTCTGCCGTACAAAAACTCGTGGCCGGGCACTTCTTAGTCGCCGAGCGCGTCATGCTTTATCTGGAAAGCGCCCCGTCGTTGTTTGGTGATATTCCGTTTGCGCTCAACGACTGCACACTACTCAAGCGCGACACGTCCTCAATGATCACCATCCACACCTTTTTGAACGGCGACTACTTGAATTCCTACTGGGCCGATGGTATCGTGATCGCTACGCCCACTGGCAGTACGGCGTATTCGCTGAGCTGTGGCGGCCCCATCGTACTGCCCAATTCCGGCAATTTTGTGATCACACCCGTGGCACCGCACAACCTCAACCTGCGCCCCATTGTGCTGTCTGATCAATCGGTCATTTCCTTCGAGATTGAGGGCCGGGCCGACAATTTTATTTGCACACTCGATTCCCGGTTCGAGCTCATCACCGCTCTGCACCAGCTGGCCGTGCGGCGCAACGACTTTACCATCAAACTTGTACAATTGCAAGACAGCTCATTCTTGCAAACCCTGCGGGAAAAATTGACCTGGGGAGCGGACCTGCGCAACTGACTAGGCTCTTGATGCCTTTCCTAAACCTGCGTTGAGGCTGAAAAAAAGGGAAATGTGCTGGCTCTAAAAAATAATTCGCAGAAAATAAAACAGGATGGCCGCGACCAAAAATGTGACTGGTAGCGTCAGCAACCATGCCAGAGCGATGTTTTTGATGGTTTTTTTCTGCAAATTGGTCACTCCACCCGAAGCAACCATGGTGCCAGCAATACCCGACGACAGCACATGCGTGGTACTAACCGGCAGCGCCAGTGCGGTGCTTACACCGATAGTCGCCGCAGCACAAAGCTCGGCGCTGGCCCCCTGTGCGTAGGTCAGGTGGGACTTGCCTATTTTTTCTCCGATGGTGACCACGATGCGCTTCCAGCCGATCATAGTGCCAACGCCAAGGCAGACTGAAATGAGCAAAATAGCCCACAACGGCGCAAACTCGTAGAATTTTTTCAACTGTTTGATCTCGTGATTGATCGCCGCGATGCTTGATTTGGGGATGACTTCTGCCTTAACGTCAGCCTCTACTTTTTTTACCAACTGTTGGACACCGTTTCTGGCCGCCATCACTTGTTCCTTATTTCGCGTATCCAAGCTGTCTAACGTTGTTGCCAAGCGGCCAGCCTGATTGGACAGGGCCTGTAAGTGGTCACCGTACTCCGTGTTATTGGTGTTTCCAAGCCTGTTTTCAATTTGGCGTGCAGCCCGTTTGTATTCGGTCACGGGCACATCGGGATTCATCGCATAGTGTAGCGGCATGAAGGCCATAAGCACGACCAGAAGCAGGCCCACCCCTTTTTGGCCGTCGTTGGAACCGTGAAAGAAACTGACAAGGGTGCAGGTCGTCACCAAAATAGCACGAATCCAGCCCGGGGGCGCTTTGTCAGGCTTCGGTTCATTGAAAATTTGTTTTCCTTTTCGCACCGTCATTCGCAGCACATACATGAGCAAAATGGCCATGCTGAACCCGAACAGTGGTGAAATGAGCAGCGACAGTCCGATATCACTCGCCTTGTCCCAGTTGGGGCCAGCCCCGGCGTGTACCGACCAAAATGCGAAACTGGCGCCCAGCAGCGCCCCGATGAGTGTGTGCGAACTCGAACACGGGATACCATAATACCAGGTACCCAGATTCCAGCTGATGGCTGCGAGCAGAATAGCCAGCACGAGGGCCACGTTTTCTCCCAATGGCTGGAGGATAAGATCGTTAATCGGAATGAGTTTGACGATGCCCATAGCCACGGCGATGCCACCGAACACCACCCCGAGGAAATTCCAGATGCCCGACCAGATCACAGCGTGGGTAGGCTTGAGACTTTTAGTATAGATCACCGTAGCGACGGCGTTGGCGGTGTCGTGAAAACCATTGATTGCCTCAAAAAAACAAACAGCAACCAGGCAAACCAACAACAGAACAGATGCATAAGCCGGTAAATCGGCGATAAAACCAAGGATCATGTGCAATATGGTTTGGGCATTTGGGGTGTTGTAAAATTATGTTCTAATGCCTGCAAAAGTACGACGTAAAGCCTACCCGTTTTTTGCTTTGTGTAAAGTTAGTATTAAGTTTATTCTACCGCACACCAGCTTGTGGGCCCTCAACAAGTGGCCGCCAAATTTCGTAAACGTTCCTAAATTAGCACGGCCAGGAGATAGGATTGTTCCGTTGCCGACATTTGAGCACAAAACCTCCCGCCTCCCAGCGCCCGCATTGGGAGAAGTCCGTTCTTTGGGCTTCTTTAGTTCTATTTTACCACCTTCACCGTTCGTTCTTTTATGAAAAAATACGCACTTGTTTTTGTTTTTGCCTCGGTCATGTTCAACCTGGGTGCCCAGTCCATGCCCAAAAAATATGTACTGCTGGAGCATTTTACTAACTCCCGCTGCGGCATTTGTGCCAGCAGAAATCCGACTTTTTATTCGTTGATCCGTCAGTACCCCGACGATGTGCGACACATCTCTTACCATCCGTCTGTTCCGTACAGCGATTGCAAAATTTACCTCGCTAACACCACACAAAACAACGCGCGCACGGCCGTCTATGGCGTTTCTGGCACACCACGAGTAGCCCTGAACGGCAACTTGGTGCCCGCTGGCAATCCGTTGCTGCCCGCCGCTACATTGCAGGCGGCATTCGGCCAACAAAGCCCTATCGCCATCAAGGTGGAAGAAAGCGGCACGGCCCCTAACAAAACGACTACTGTCTCTGTCCGCAGTTTCGGAGATGCCCCGGCGGGAAACTTCAAACTTTTCGTGGCCGTGGCCGAACGTACCGTTAATTACACATCGCCCAACGGTGAGGCTAAGCATTACGATGTGTTCCGCTCCATGCTGACGAATATTGACGGTGATGCCATTACCCTGCCCGCGAAAGGGCAATCGGCAGATTACACTTTCTCGTACACCCACACCCAGCCGAGTGGCTGGCCCTCCAATTATGATTCACTGTATGTACTGGCCTTCGTTCAAAATGCAAGCACGAAAGAAGTGCTGAACAGCGGCACCCGTTTCGATCCTGTTTTTACCGATACCGACGAAGCCGGCAGTATCCAACCTGCCATTATCCTGCCCAACCCCGCCAGCGAGGAAGCAACTGTGTTGTTACCCGGTGAACTGGTGACCCGCGTGGAGGTTTTCTCCGTCAGTGGCAGCCTCGTGCTTACCGATTATCAGGAGCAGGCCGACCGTGTGCGTATTCCGGTTTCGGCACTCGCGCCGGGCATCTATGTTGTCAGAATCGCGGGGAAAAACGGGCTTTATTCCGGCAAGTTTGTGAAAGCGAAAGGGTAATAGGGTTGCGAGGGGCCGTATTATTACCAGGCTTGTGAGCACAGGTGCCTTAGCTCTACTTTGTGCTAGTGCATTTTACCACAAACACCGTGAGATTTCCGACATTTGCGCGGCAATTTCACAACCGCCTGCATGGAGGACCTGCTCAAAAAAGTACGCAAGATCGAGATCAAGACCCGGGGGCTGAGCCGCCACTTGTTCACCGGCGGCTACCACAGCGCCTTCAAGGGCCGCGGCATGCTATTCAGCGAAGTGCGGGTATATCAGCCAGGCGACGATGTTCGGGCCATTGACTGGAACGTGACCGCCCGAACAGGTGAAGCACACATCAAGATTTTCGAGGAAGAACGCGAAATGACGGTCGTGCTGCTGGTGGACGTGAGCGCATCCTCGCTTTTTGGCACTACTGGCCAGTCTAAACAAGACGTGATGACCGAGGTATGCGCGGTGCTCGCTTTTTCGGCCATAGCAAACAACGACAAGGTGGGGCTGCTGCTTTTCTCTGACAGGGTTGAGTTGTTCATTCCTCCTCAAAAAGGCCGTCAGCATACCTTGCGCATCATCCGCGAACTGCTCAACTTAAAACCCGCCGGGCGCGGTACCGACGTGGCCGGGGCACTCCAGTATGCCCGCAATGTGTTGCGCAAACGCAGCGTCTGCTTCCTCCTCTCCGATTTTTTGTCTGACGGTTTCGAGGCACCACTGCGCATTTTTTCCAAACGGCACGACTGCATCGGGCTGCATACTTGGGACATTCGCGAGCGTACGTTGCCCGATGTAGGCCTCTTGCGTGTGGCCGATGCCGAATCGCAGGCTGAAGGGTGGGTAGATACCGCCGACCCGAGTTTTCGGAACGCCTACGCAAAGCACTTCGACCGCCACGTACAGACCCTTCGGGAAATGTTTGGCCGCGCGGGTGCCGATTTCGTCAGTCTGCCGACTACCGATTCGTACGTACAGGCGTTGCTGCGTTTTTTTGAAAAACGCGCACACGTTGTTGCGCACGGGTAATTTTTTTTGAAAAAAACGACTCAACTGTGACGTTTGCCCAGCCTTGGTGGCTTTTGCTGCTGCTCGTTTTGCCTTTGCTTGTCAGCCGGCACCGCCGCGAAGAGGGCCAGTCACGTCTCGTGCTGTACCTGCCCGACCGGGCTGTGTTACAAGCCCGTGGCACCTGGCGCACACAAATACGGCGTTGGTTGCCGGCCTTGCGGTGGGCAGCGTTAGCGTTTTTGGCCGTTGCGATGGCTCGCCCTCAACGCCAGTGGCAGGAGCAAAAAATAACAGCAGATGCTGTGGACATTGTGTTGTCGCTGGATATTTCTCCCAGCATGCTGAGCCGCGACTTCGAGCCCGATCGCCTGCAGGTAGCCAAACAGGTGGCTGCTGATTTTGTAAAAAAACGTCCGCACGACCGGATCGGCCTTGTGGCTTTTTCCGCGGAGGCATTCACCCAATGTCCGCTGACGACTGACAAAACCGTGGTGCAGCAGTTCCTGCGTGACCTCGCAGTGGGCCGCCTTGAAGACGGTACGGCAGTGGGCATGGGCCTGGCCACGGCAGTCAACCGACTGAAGGACAGCCCATCAAAAAGTAAAGTGGTCATCTTGCTGACTGACGGCGAAAACAACGCCGGCTACATTTCGCCCCGCCAAGCCGCCCAGATTGCGCAGACGCTCGGCGTGCGGGTGTACACCGTTGGGATCGGCACCAACGGGATTGTGATGTCGCCCGCCCGGCGCAACCCCGACGGCACCTACGACTACGCCCCGAGGCACATGGAATTTGACACCGAGTTGTTGGTGGAGATCGCCTCGACGACCGGGGGGCGGTTTTATCGAGCATGGTCCGAGCAGGAATTGGCTGGCATATACGACGAGATTGATCGTTTGGAAAAAACCAGGATTGACGTGACCACCGTTCGCAAAACGACCGAGTTTTTCCACTGGCTGGTCGGATTGGCAGTTGTGCTGCTTTTGATGGAGGCCCTGTTTCGCTGGACGCTCCTGCGGTCGGCAACGATTTGACACACACACCACACATATCGCATAAAAAATGTCCATTGTACAGGAATTCAACGACTACCGCGCCCGAATGAACGAGCGCATCTTGGCCCACGACAACAAGGTCATCAAACGATTTTGGAGCCTCGATAACCAAACCTATCAGGAGGGTGCCCTCGACGTGAAGACCAAAGAAATGCTCGGCCTCGTAGCCAGTATGGTTTTGCGCTGCGACGATTGCATCAAATACCATCTTGGCAAGTGCCACGACCTTGGTATCACCACAGACCAGGTTTTTGAAATTTTTGCTGTGGCCAACCTGGTCGGCGGCTCTATCTGCATTCCGCACACCCGCCGAGCGGTGGAATATTGGGAAGCCTTGCAAGAGGGTTAAAAGGTTAGACGGTTAGAAGGTTAGGAGGTTTCTGGTTGGTGGGCAACCAGAAACCTTCTAACCTTTTAACCAGAAACCTTGAAATCAAAATTTTTCTTAACCCAAAATGCCTGCGGCTGCGAACATCCGTTACTTTTGTGTCCACAAACGAGAAGCGCTGGGTATTCGACTGTGGTTTCGGGTATCCAATTTTTTTTCCAGCGCAACAACAGCCAGTACCCGGATTGCATTTTTTCACGAAACACTTTTTTTACTTGGCATTAAAACCTTCTTCTCCCAAGCCCGGCGGCGGCGGCAATAACCGCCCCGGCGGCAACAATCAAAACCGCCCCGGCGGTGGCACTTCCAACCGCCCGGGAGGAAGCACGCCTTATCGCCCCGGCGGCGGCAGCGGCAGTACACCCTTTCGCCCCGGTGGTGGCCCGCCCCGCCCTCCCGGCGCTCCCCCCCCGCCTGGTGGGCGCCGTCCGTTCCCGCCCCGGCAGCAGCAAGCCGAACACCGCATCAACGAACACATCCGGGTACCCGAACTGCGCCTCGTTGGCGACAACCTCGAGGAAATCAGCAAAATCATCGGTAGTACGGTGGAGTCGGGTATCTTCACGACAACACAGTTGCGGGCCTGGGCGGAGGAAATGACCCTCGATCTGGTTGAAATATCGCCCAATGCGGTACCTCCGGTAGCCCGGATTGTGGACTACAACAAGTTCCTGTACCAAAAAAGGAAAAAGGAGAAAGAACTCAAGGCCAACGCGGTCAAGCAACAGCTCAAGGAAATTCGCTTCGGGCCTGAGACCGGCGAGCACGACTTCGACTTCAAACTTCGTCATGCCAAAAACTTCCTCACTGAGGGAAACAAAGTGAAGGCTTACGTCCAGTTTCGCGGGCGGGCCATCGTTTTCAAAGATCGTGGCGAGCTATTGCTGCTGCGTTTTTTGAAAGAACTGGAGGAACTCGGCGCGCCGGAACAACTACCCAAACTGGAAGGCAAGCGCATGATCGTCATCATTGCGCCCAAAAAGACACCCGGTAAAAAATAGAACGACCCGGCGTTTTTTTGGTCTGAAAAAAAGTGGCCGGTCGGGTCGTTATTTCCAAAATGGCTGCGCTATCTTTGCGCTCCATTTTTCAAAACTAACATTTTTGTCATGCCGAAAATGAAGACCCACTCCGGTGCCAAGAAGCGATTCAAGGTGACCGGCACTGGGAAAATCAAACGCAACCAGTCGAAACTGCGCCACATCGCTGGAGCCAAGACGAAGAAGCAAAAGCGCCACTTGCGCCCCTCCGTCGTCGTGGATGCTGCCGAACACAAGCGCATTGAGCGACTGCTGGTAATCTGATACCACTGAGCACTTTGCCAAAACACATTTTTTAACGAGGACTTCGGCCCAAGCATTGGCGGTGAAGACCGCCAGTCCCGAGGTTGTACTAAAAAATTAACACACATGCCAAGAGCAACCAACAACCCGGCCAGCCGCGCGCGCCGGAAAAAAATCATGAAAGCCGCCCGCGGGTACTTCGGTGCCCGTTCGAAGGTGTACACCGTGGCCAAAAACACCGTCGAAAAAGGCTGGCAGTACGCCTTTCGCGACCGGAAATTTAAAAAACGCCTTTATCGCCGCTTGTGGATCGCGCGTATCAACGCCGCCACACGCATGGAAGGCTTCAATTACAGCCGTTTCATCCACGCCCTTGCGCAAAAAGGCATCGGCCTGAACCGCAAAGCGCTGGCTGATCTGGCCCTCAACCACCCCCGCACGTTCAAGGCCGTGTTGGATGCTGTCAAAAATTGACAGCACACTACCCACAATCAGTGCTGGCTTCGTTTCACAAAACTGAAACGACCAAAACTGACGGTTTTGAGCCTATGACTTGATTTTCAGGACAAAACGAGGAACCGGCACCGCCGCCGTTCCTCGTTTTTTGTGACCAGAACCGACCGAATTCCCCGTAGCCATCCTCGCCACAAGGTTGATTTATTTTAATGTCTGAAATTTGCCGGAACTTACACCCGCAAACAGGCAACGACTATTGCCGAAACTGTCAACTATTCAAACATTTGCTCAACCAAACGCGATTCCGTTATGAAAAAAGCGCTACTCCTGCTCACCCTCCTTTTCGCCGCCCTTGCCAACCAGTCCGTTGCACAACCGTGCCAGCGCGACTCCAACCTGCTGATGACCGGCAACCTGTTGTCGCCCGCTCCGTACACGCCTGACTCGCCTTTTTATAACCTGAAAACCGCTTGCATCAACGAGGTCTACAACCAGTCGGTCACCGTGAACATACCGGACTCGTTCAACTACCAGAACGTGATAAAGGTCAAGATACTCAGCGTAGCACTCCCGCCAAACGCTGTTAAAAACCAGCCCGTGGGCATAACGTATTCTTGCGACCCGCCCAACTGCGTGTTCCAGCCCAAGTCGCTGGGCTGCATCCTGTTGGAAGGTACACCGACCACACAAAACATGCCCGACACCTTCGATCTCGGCATTACGGCCAACGTGACCACCATCCTGGGCACATTTCCGGTCATCTTTCCCGGTGAAGCCGCGCCCGGAAGCCACTACTACCTCATCCTGAAAGCGCAGGGGCAGTGTGTGTCGTCCAGCAACAACCTTGACGGAGCACTCAGTAGCCTGCGTGCCATCCCCAACCCCACGGACGCCCTCACGATCATCGAAGCCAACTCCACCCAATCCGGCACTTTCCTGTTCGAGGTATTCGACCTGCTCGGCAAACGCCAGCACAGTCAAAAAGTGTCGTTGCTTGAAGGCCCCAACCAGTTTTCGTTTGATGCCTCTGACTTGCCCAACGGCACCTATATCTATACCGTCGGCAACGCCGACGGAACTGCCGCTCGCCGAATGATCAAAAATTGAATGATGAATGATGAATGAAATAACCAAAACGGGCACATCATTCATCATTCATCATTAAAAAAAAGCCGGTCTCTGAAAAGTTGCTGCCGTTTCTCTGGCTTTAATCCCGTCAATTTGTTTTTTTCCTCCGCCGGGGCGACACTTTTTTTCACCATTAAACACCGGTTGTTATGCGACAACATTTGCTTACTATTTGCCTTTTGGTGCTTGCCCTGAACGCCCTCTCTGGCCAAAGCGGCTGCCCCGGCTGCGCCATCAACCTGCCAGCCAACTTACCTGCTGACACCTTATATCTACCCACCTTCCCGGATGCCGAAAAAGGCACACCGTACAATCAGGATATTTCATTTCGGGTACCCAAAACGACCACACCTGTGTACGCCATAGATAGCGTAACCCCGCCCGGCCTGACTATTTCCAAGATCGAGATTGTCGGCATTGACGACATGCCGCCCGGCTTGTTTTGGGAGGCCAACCAGTTGGTTTTTGAAACGGCTACCCAAACCGACGGTTGCATCAAGATTTGCGGCACCCCGTTGGTGTCCGACTCGTTTGTGATGACCGTCAAGCTGAAGGCTACAGTGCTCATTTTCAACCAGGAAACATCATTTCCGATCCGCCTTTATGTGCGTCCAAAAGTCAGCACCACCGCTGGATTCACCATAACCAATGTGCTGGGCTGCGGAAGTACCACCGTCACATTTGCTAACAACGTCCCGTCGAATGGTGTGCCGGGCTTCACTTACGAGTGGGATCTGGGCGATGGCACCACGTTTACGGGCGAAAACCCGCCTCCGCATACCTACAGCCAACCCGGTAAATATGTGGTCAAATACAAAGCCAGAGTGGACACTGCCGGATACCGCCTTGTGAGCGCAAAGGTGCTCGGTATCACCTGCACCGACCTTATCAATGCTCCCGACCTGTACCTGTTTTTGCGCAATCCCAGCGGGGTTAACTACTTCCAGACCCCGGTCGTCAACAACACGCCGCTTCCGTACACATTCCCCATTGGCTTGCCGTTGTTGCCTACGGCCAATTACACCCTGGAAGTTTGGGACGAAGACGGCGGCCTCGAAGGCACTGATGATTTTTGCGGGGGCGTGCCGTTCAACATCCTGAGCACCGATACGCTCAAATCCGGCAACTTCCGGGTTCTCCTCACGATTGATCACCCGGTTGAGGAAATTATATCTTCGGACACCGTGACGGTACACCCGACACCAGCGCAACCCTCCGTTTCTTCCAACACACTCACGGCTTGTGCTGGCAGCAACGGCATCGTGTTGCAATCATCCTATGGAGGCCCCAACCAATGGCTACTGAATGGCGACCCCGCCCCCAATGCCACTACGGACTTCCTTTATCTGCCTTCTGAAAGCGGGCTTTACCAAGTGCAAGTGAGCAATGTGTTCGGCTGCACGGCGGTGTCCGCCGGGGTGCAAGTTGTTTTTTACGACCTGCCAGAGGAACCAGAATATCAAAACGATCGCAACAACCTCGAGTTAATAGACTCTACGGCCCTTCCAGCCAATTATGCCCTGCAATGGTATTTGTTTGCCGGACCAATTGCCGGGGCTACCGGCTTTGAGTACTGTGCTACTACGAACGGTACATACTCCTTAGTTGTCACTGACCTGACAACTGGCTGCACCAGCAGCTACACCACAACGGTGACCGTGAACCCAAATTTTGACTGTACCGTTGGTACCCGAGACCTTCCCGTTGGCGTAATGCGAATTTTCCCCAACCCGGCCATTTTCGAGGCCGTGACCGTACAACTCGATACCCCGCTGAGTTCCGATGCAGCCGTGCGGATTTGGGATGCAACAGGACGATTGTTAATGAACCAGCCCGTGAGCACCGGAAGCGAGCGCATCATGTTGGACAGCGGTCTGCTGGAACCGGGATTATACCTGCTGGAAGTGAGCGGGACCGAACGCCGGTATATCGGTCGTTTGGTAGTCGCCAGGTAGGCAATTTGGCGTGCGTAACCAGTATTTAACGCACTTCAGATTTTTTCCAGTTGAAAAAAATTCGCCTGTGTTTTGGGAGCAGCATCACCTTGTCTACTCTAAAAACACAGGCTATTTTTTTTCAACTGGAAAAGATGCGTGTGACAAATCCTGTCGAAAGCACCGCCGCAGAGAAGTTTTGTAGAAAAAAAGAGGCAGGCAATCACACAAAGTGGGCATTCTTGCGTTCTTGGCGTGCTGCTGCGGCGCTGCGTTTGCACAGGCAAACCAGAGCGCTGTTTTTTTGTTAACTCGTAAACTACGTTCCCGCTCATGATGTATTCCTCCCGCCCAACGGGCCTTTCGGACACAGATCAACTATTTTCAGACATGAAATGGAAGCCTTCTCTGATTTTTTTCTCCTTTTTTGGAGTGCTCGGCATTGTGTTTCTGCTCAATCAGTTCGCACCTGCTCAAAACACCGACCCTGGCTCGCGCAAAGAAGCCAGATTGATGCAGGCTATCCTGTATGGCATTGAACACTACCACTTTGATCCCAAACCAGTGGACGACCGCTTCTCCCGCCATGCCTACAAAATATATGTGGACAATCTGGACGGTGGCAAACGTTTTTTCACCCAAGCCGATATGGACCTGCTCAAACCGCACGAACTGTTGCTTGACGACCAGGCTCACAACGGCACTTTTGAGTTTTTCAACCAGTCCGTTGCACTTGTTGAAGCGTCGTTAGTCAAGACACAAGGCTGGTACCGGGAAACGTTGGCTAAACCGATTGATTTTTCGAAAAGCGAAATAATCGAGACGGACGGCGACAAACTGGCTTGGGCCAAGGATGATGCCGAGTTGCGCAATCGCTGGGAAAAATGGATGAAGTTTGAGGTACTCAGCCGTGTCAATGACGCGCTGACGGCCCAGGAAAAACCCGATTATGTGGGTGATAAAAAATCGTTCGAGACTATCGAGGCTGATACGCGCAAAAGCGTGCTGGAAGTTTACGATCGCTGGTTCAAACGTATGCAAAAAGCCGACCGCGCACGCCGTTTGGAATCGTATCTCAACGCATTCATCAGTGTATTTGACCCGCATACGGGCTATTTTTCTCCTCAGGAAAGAGCCGATTTTGACGTAAAAATGTCGGGCAAACTGGAGGGCATCGGCGCTCGTCTGCAAAGCGACGGTGAAAAAACCACCGTCACGGAGATCGTACCTGGCGGCCCGGCTTGGAAAATGAATGAACTGGAAGCCAATGACGTGATCCTCAAAGTAGCGCAGGACAATGGCGAACCCGTGGACGTGATGGGCATGGAAATAGATGACGTAGTAGCCAAAATCCGCGGACCTAAGGGCAGCACCGTCAAACTCACCATCCTAAAAAAGGACGGTTCCACGAAGGTCATCAGTATCGTTCGTGATCTGGTTATCACCGAAGAAGCCCTGGCCAAATCACTACTCCTCAACACGAACGACAATACCGACAAAGTGGGCTACATCTACCTGCCCAAATTTTACGCCGACTTCACACCGGAGGGTGTCACCTCCTGCGCTGATGACGTGGCCAAGGAATTAGAAAAACTAAAGAACGAAAACGTGAAGGGCGTCATTCTCGACCTGCGCAACAACGGCGGCGGCTCCCTTCGTGACGTGGTGCGCATGTCCGGCCTTTTCGTGGAGCAAGGCCCCATCGTACAAGTGAAAAGCCGCAACCGCACCCCCGACATCAACACCGACTCCGACCCACGTGTGCAGTATGGCGGCCCATTAATCGTGATGGTCAACGGTTTCAGCGCCTCGGCATCCGAAATACTTGCCGCAGCCATGCAGGACTACGGCCGGGCTGTCATCATTGGTACCACAAGCACCTATGGTAAAGGCTCTGTTCAGCGTTTTTGGGACCTGGACATGGCCTTCAACGATCCAGCAGTGAAGCCGTTGGGCGATATTAAGGTCACCATTCAGAAGTTTTACCGCATCTCTGGCAAGACCACCCAATTGGACGGAGTGAAGCCCGACATCGTATTGCCCGACTCGTACAACTATGTGGACCTCGGCGAGCGCGAAAACGACCATCCGTTGGAAGCCACCACCATTCCGCCGGTGTCGTACGCTCAAAACGCCTACCAGGTCCCCAACCTGAACAAGCTCATTGAAAAGAGCAACGCCCGTGTGAAAGCCGATGCCACGATGAAAAAAATCGAGGAAAATGCCCAGCGCTTACGCCGCCAAAAAGAGGTGACCAAGTACCCGCTTCAATTGGAAACATACCGCGCCTGGGACAAAAAAATGGAAGCGGAGGCCAGTCAGTACGAAAAAATGTTCCAATCCATTGAGGCCTTCCAAATCGGCAATCCGAAAGCCGACATGGCTCATGTGCAGAGCGATACTTCCCGCATTGCCCGCAACGACAGCTGGATCAAAGACCGCAAAAAGGATATCCAGCTCTTCGAGGCCCTGCGCGTAATGCAGGACATGATCCGAATGGATCCCATCGCTGCGAGAAAAGGTTAGCGCGTTTCTGGTTAGCGCGTTAAAAAAAAGCGGGTTGGAAAGTCTCACAACTTTCCAACCCGCTTTTTTTTAAACCTGTAACTCGCTATCCCTTAATTATCGCCCTCAAAAGCGGAAAAATCAAACAACAGGGAGAAGCGCAGCGTATTATCCAGTGGATTGCGCTGGTTGGTCGTAGGCACCAGGTAGGAAAAGTTGATGCCGAAGACATTGTACTTCACACCAAGGCCCACGCTGAAGTACTTGCGGTTGCCTTTGGAGTAGTGTTCGAAGAAGTAGCCTGCGCGGACTGCGAACTGGTCGTCATACCAGTATTCAGCTCCGATACCAGTGGTAATTTCCTTGATTTCCTCACTGAAGCCGCCTGGCGCGTCGCCAAAGGACTTGAACACACCGCGAATGGGCGAGTATTGCTTGTAGTCGGGTATCAAGTCGCCATCCTCGTCAATATCTGGACGGGGCGTAGGCACGAGCAGTTTGTTGAAGTCGGTCGTAAACGTCAGCGTATTAAACTGGTCAAGGTTGACTTTCCAGGCCAGGCCCAAGCCGAGGTTGGTGGGAATGTAGTCCCTGTTTACGGAATTGGTGTAGGTAATTTTAGAGCCAAGGTTGGTGATAGCCGCACCGATAGTGAGTTCACTGCCCGTTTTTATGATTTTGAGCGGCGTTTTGTAGGTAAACGAAATATCGGCAGCGCCAGCAATGCCAGGCTTGATCTCATTGCCCTCCACAACCTGACCGGTAGCCAGGTTGGAGTAAATGAACTTGGCACCGATGGCTGCCGAAAACTTTTTCGACAACTTGCGGGTATAGGCACCTGCCACTTCAAATTCGTTAGGACGGCCTTGGCCAAGGGGCCCGCCGTTTTCGTCCGTAAACTCAATATCACCCAACGAGAAATAGCGCAGGCTCATCCCGACCGTTTGCAACTTGTCTATTTGCATATAAGCCGACAGGTAAGCGAGGTAAACGTCCTGCAAGCCGAGGTTGCGCATCCACGGGGTGTATGTGGCGGAGAGTGCGACTTTTTTGTCGGCAAACGCCAGTTTGGACTGGTTGTAGTGCATACCGTTGGGATCGGCGGATGTGGCAATGCCCACGTCGCCCATTGCGCCGCCACGAGCATCCGGTACAATGCGTAAAAACGGAACGGCAGTGGTGACGGCGTTGGCACACCGTTCGCCGGTGGGCACTTGCTGGCCAGTGATCGGGTTGTAGCTATAGCCTTGGCCGTCAACACACTTAGGCACCAATTGAGCGGTAAGCGCAGTTGCAAGCAGAAGGGACATAGCCATCAACAGCGACTGTATCAGGGACTTCTTCATGTTCGTAGGTAAAAATTTAGTGGCTGAATGTTTTGTTTGCCAGATGGTAAACCGGTTCGGCTGCAAAAAGCGTGCAAAAATACACGATTCCTTGATCATCTCGGCTTACGATGTTGTTTGACGCACGGCGTGGTGGCTTGGTTGTCCGCTAAAGGCAGTTTGGCGGCAGGTTTTTAGAAACAAATTTTTTTTGTTTTAAAAACAAGGCTTTTTGAAACAGACGCGCCCTAATTTTGGCGCAAATTTGGGTGTTTGTGGGGAGCCCCGCACGCGCTTCTACACACCATGCAGTACGACGAATTCGGTTTTTTAGAAACGCAACCGATCCAGGACGAGCCTCACGTCCCGATGCGAGAACGGTTCCCGCTTGCGGGCACCGACTACATGGGCGGGCATTGTGCCGATGGCTGGGAGTACCGCAGTGTATTCGCCGGTTCAACGTTGGCAGCCTCCTATGCCATGCTGAAACTGTTTCTTCAGGAAGAAGGCTACGCCGACGTGCCCGTGCCGAAAACAGTCGAAGACCTGCGCCTTTTTCGGCGACCGCTGGTACGGCAGCTTCAATTGTTTAGCGAATATGGCTATGTCCACAACCCGGTCAAAATTTTGTTTCACAGCGACAAAAAAAAGCGCAACACTCTGATTTTGTGCGTGTACAACGAACAAGACGAGCGGCATCTATTGCGCTTTCACGGCGTGATCAAGTGAGCATTTTGCTCATATTCAATTTCAACAAATGTGTACACTTGAGTGACAAACGCTTGAACAGGGGCTGACAAAGGTGCTATTTTCGATCCAGAAAAATAGCCGCCTACCATGAACCAGCGCCAAATTCCCTTCCTTCGCCTGATCATCCCCTGGCTTGCAGGCACCGCAGCAGGGGCCATTTTTGATGTGCCGATACCAGGCATGAAATACGGCCTTATGGCTGGAGCGATAGTGTTGTTGCTCTTGGCGAATTGGCGATTTACCTACCGATTTCGCTGGGCATTCGGTGCTTGCGCGTTTGCATTGGTTTTTGCAACGGGCTTTTGGCTTGCTAATCAGCACGACGAGCGAAGGCAGGCGGCGCATTTCGCCGGGGTTTGCCCAAACGCCGAGCTGTTTACGGGAATAGTGAGCGATGCCCCGGTAAAAGGCACCCGATTAAAGATCCGCCTCCGCGTGCAATCGGCAGGTATTTCAACCGATTCGGTGCAGGCGTGTACCGGCAATATCCTGCTGTTAGTCAGCCCAACAGCCGAGGCAGAGCGGCTCCGATACGGCGACCGGATTTGGTTTAGAGGCGCCGTTCGGCCCACAGAATCAGCCAAAAATCCGCACGCTTTTGACTACGGGCGGTACCTGCATTTTCAAAATATCCACTATACGGCATTCGTAAAAGACAGCGCTTTCGGTCTTGTTTCGACCGGCCATGGTCACGCGATTTGGAGGGCGGCATTCCATTGGCGCGAGCGGCTGCTAACTGTTTTGCACGAGCATTTCCCCGATCAGGACGAATATGCTGTGGCCTCAGCCCTACTGCTCGGCTACAAAGAAGACCTGTCCGAAGACCTGCGCGCCAGCTACGCCGAGACCGGTTCGATGCACGCCCTGGCTGTTTCGGGGACGCATGTCGGGCTAATGTACGCCGCATTTCTGTTCCTTTTACAACGCATGCCTTGGCGTGGAAACACCCGCCGTTGGGGTGAAACGGGTGTCGTATTGATCGGCATTTGGGCCTTTACACTGCTGACCGGGGCCACGGCCTCCGTGATGCGAGCCTCCGTCATGTTCACCTGTTTTTTGCTAGGCAAGGCCATCCGGCGCAATGCCTCCATTTGGAACATCATTGGTGTGTCCGCCTTTTTGTTGCTCTGGCTAAACCCCTATTTCCTGTTCGATGCCGGATTTCAGTTATCGTACGCGGCAGTAGCCGGTATCATCGTGTTTTATCCAATGTTCCAAAAAACCTTGCCGCGCCCGCCAAAGTGGGCCAATTTGGGTTGGAGTATCCTGTTGATCGGCGTTGCGGCACAATTGGGCACACTGCCGCTCTCGCTGTACTATTTCCACCAATTTCCCATCTATTTCTGGCTCGCCGGGTGGGTGGTGGTGGTCGGTGGTGCCGTGTTTTTGTGGAGCGGTTCTGTGTTAGTAATTCTCGATGCCGTGGCACCTGTGCCTGCCGAGTGGTTGGGCTGGCTGCTCTACCAAATGCTGTGGGCGATGAACTGGGCCGTTCAGGCCATCCAGCACCTGCCCGGTAGCGTGGTGTCCGGGATATGGATCACGGGCTGGGCAGCGACGGCATTGTATATTTTTATTGGGCTGCTGACAGGGGCTACTCAGATGCGCAGTCCGCGATTACTCCTCAGCGCCCTCGGTGTACTGGCCCTGCTCGGCATCGGTCGGGCAGTGCGGGAGGTTTGCATCTGTGGCCAGCGCGAAGTGGTGCTATATCATCAAAACCGGCGGCTGATCGTGGATTTTTTTGATGGCAGGCAGTTGATGACCTGGTCAGACTCGGTCGACACACGTCGCGAGCGTTTTGCTGCGCAAACAAACCGATGGGCAAACGGCACCCACTCAAACACGCGCCCACCACCTACATTCGAAACACCTTATCTGGGGACAAACCTGCTCATTCGGCCGCCATTTGCACAGTTTTATGGGTTAAAAATGGTCGTATTAGAGCACGCCGGTCAATTACCGGAATCGGTGCCATCTGCCATCCATGTGGATGTGCTCGTGTTGCGAAACAACGCCAAAATCCGGCTCGCCGAGAGCCTTCAGTACTTCCCCTGTCGTTTGGTCGTGTTTGATGCGACCAATAGCCCGTGGCAGATTGAACGTTGGCAAACCGAATGCCACAGCCTCGGGCTTCCGTTTCACAATGTGCGCGAAAACGGCGCTTGGTGTATGGGCTTGGCGCCTACAGGATTCCATTTTTAGATAAGAGCGTGTTTAAAATTTAGTGCCGAGGCGAAAGCGAGCAAATTTTGTTTCAGGCAAGGCAAAATTTGCAGCCGTAGCCGGGTGTCTACGGCGAAAATTTTAACGCAGTATGAAGCAAAATTTGCCGCTTGCAGCCCGGCGACTAAATTTTAAACACGCTCTAAAGCAGGAAATAGATTTTTTTCAAAAAACAATAACCAGACTATGCTCAGACAAATCATCCGCCAATTTCACTTCACCAAGGCTGAGCGCCACGGGGCGGCTGCCCTGCTTTTTTTGATCGGCTGTACCGTAATCGCTCCGGAATTATACCAGTGGCAGAAAAAGCCGGAGGCCACCGATTTTTCGGCCTTCGAAAAACAAATCGCAACTTATCGAGCGACAGGCCAGGAAACAACGAAGCCCAATTCTGTTGCGTCAGTCCTTTTTTTCTTTGACCCAAACGATGCTTCGGTGGAGACCCTGCTGACGCTGGGTATACCAGAGCGCGTTGCACGTACCATTGCCCGGTATCGGGAGCGCGGCGGGCGGTTTCGCACAGCCGACGATCTGGGGAAAATCTACACCCTGCCTGAAGACGTCTTCGAGCGGCTGCGCCCGTATGTGCGTATCAGCGGGAGCGGCTCAAGATCCGAAAAAAAAGAGTGGAACAAGCCAGAATCGGAGGTGTTTGCTTTCGACCCCAACACCGCTGGGGAGGGCGATTTTCTGCGGCTCGGCTTGCCCAAAGCCTTGGTCAGCCGGCTGTTGCGCTACCGTGAAAAAGGAGGTTATTTTTTTGAAAAAGCCGATTTTCGAAAATTGTACGGGATGACGGATGCCGAGTTCCAGCGCTTGGAACCGTACATTGCAATTGCCCGTTCCGAAGCGGCTGTGCGACCGGCGGCATACACAGGCGGGCGGGTCAATGCCGCAGGGCCGTCCAGCATTGACGTAAATACGGCAACTGCACAAGACTGGCAGCAATTACCGGGTATCGGCGCGGCGCGTGCAGGCCAGATCCTACGTTTCAGGGAAAAACTGGGTGGATTCGTACAGGCCGAGCAAGTGGCCGAAACCTTTGGACTACCCGACAGCGTGTATCAAAAAATACGGTCGTATTTGAGACTGGAAGCACCACTGTTGACAAAAATCAATTTGAACACAGCAACTGAAGCAGAACTCAACGCCCACCCCTACATCAATTTCAAACAGGCCAAATTGATTGCAGCGTATCGGGAGCAGCACGGGGCATTCACCAAACCGGAAGATATACAGCGGATTGCAGCCTTGTCCGACAAGGAATGGCTGGGCAGAATAATGCCGTATTTAGGTGTAGAATAATCAAGGCCGGCGCTTGATTGTGCAGCCGATGGCCCGGGTAAAATCCGGTTCTGGCCTTTCGTCGCGCATCATGGCTTCCACAGCGTTTTCTACAAACTTGCGCCGCACAGCGTTGGGCGTTTCGGGGTTGTCGTCAATGGCCCCGATGTAGCGTACCACCAGGTTATTATCGAGTATAAACGCATGCGGCGTGCGGTTTGCACCAAACTTGGGGTAAACTTCCTGGCCCGAATCACACAGGTAAACAAACGGATAACGCTTTTCCTTGGCCCGTTTTACCATTTCAGGGTAGGCATCCTCCGCCACTATGGTCGGATCATTCGGGTTTATGGCGATCACAGGATACCCCATCGGGGCAAATTTGCGGTGCAAGTCAATAACGCGCTGTTCGTAGAGCTGAGCGTACGGACAATGGTTGCAGGTAAAGACGACGATAAAGCCTTTGGCTCCAGGTATATTGGCCAGGGATACCATGTTTCCATCTACGTTTCGGAGGGAAAAATCTTCGGCTTGGTCTCCGACAACATAGTACTCGGGCGCGTAGCCCATGCTACCAAAGGAAAAAGCAACGGCCAAAAAAAGTAGTACTCGGATGGGATGTTTCATGTATGCGACGAAGTATGAATGATATAAAACTGATTCAGGGATGCTGGCAACTGCGAGAGGCAATCACCTGCTACCTATGCGGCGCACCTTGGGTTCCTTGTTGACCTTACGCAAAAACGTAAAGACAAATTCTTCCAGATCCTGATAAGAATCGAATTTTTCCGGGTGCAAGTCGCGGTCTTTGCCACAAATCATGACCGTGGCGGGTATGGTGCCGTTCCAGTCGGGGTGTACTTTGGGTATCCAGGAGTCGGCATTTTGATCGGCCAGTACAACCACTTCTGGTATGAGTTTCCATCTTTTCAAAAAAGGAATGAGGGTTGGCTCAATCCGGCTTTTGAAATCCAAACTAACCAGGATGACCTGAAAATCTTCACCGGCAAGGTCTTGGTGCATCTCATCGAAACAGGGCAGTTCATCCACGCAAGGCGCGCACCAGGTAGCCCAAAAGTTGACCAAGAGAACGGTGTTTTCGCCTGCTCGCTCAATGCGTTCTTCTAATTGGGCGAAGTCATCGTAGACAGTGAATTCTTGTGCTGGCAGCAGGGCTGGGAGCAGCAAAATCTGTAGGAGAGATAAGTAAATCTTACGCATGGCAGGAAAACCGGAATGAGACGTATTAAAAAAAAGCCATGCAAGAAACGAATACTTGCTGAAACAGCAAGTCCTTTTAACCTTTTTTACGACGAAAGTAGTGGTTGGCATTTTTTCAAAAAACAAGTCCTTCGAACAACGGCTGTTCGAAGGACTCATATTCAAAATAGATGCCAAACTTTTATTACGCTGAAACGGTAGATTCCGGGTGGACAATGGTGTTGTCCACGAGAATACGGCCACAGTGTTCGCAGGCAATAATTTTTTTGTGCAGACCAATCTCGAGTTGTACTTGTGGAGGCACTTGGTTGAAGCATCCTCCACAGGAGTTGCGCTCCACGGTGACCACGGCCAAGCCGTTTCGGTAGGTTGTTCGGGTTTTATCGTAGGCTTTTAACAGACGGTCTTCGATACCATCGCGGGCCTTACCGCTTTTGTTGCGCAGTTTGTTCTCTTCGTTTTCGGTCTTTTCGATGATGCCCTGCAACTCCACTTTTTTGGCATCAAGGTCTTTTTGTTTGGCCTCCTGTTTGGCCTCCGCAACGGTGAGGTTGTCTTTTTGTGCTTCTAATTTCACCTTGGAGTCGCGCATCTTTTTCTCAGACAGCTGAATGTCGAGGTTGGCCAGTTCGATCTCCTTTTGCAGGGCTTCGTACTCGCGGTTGTTTTTAACCTCGTCGAGCTGTTTCTGGTATTTTTTGATATTGCTCTCGGCCTCTTTGGCAATGGCCTGTATCTGAGCGATTTCTTGCTCGGCCTCCTTCACACCGGCGCGTAGTTTTTTACCGCGGGTGTCCAAGCCGGCGATCTCGTCCTCCAGGTCGGCCACTTCCATGGGCAATTCGCCCTTCAAGATGCCTATTTCGTCCAACTGAGAGTCAATTTGTTGGAGGCTCCACAGTTTTTGCAGTTTCTCGGTGATGGTTGCTTCTACTGTCATTGAGTGATTGAGTGATTGAGTAGTGATTGAGTGATCGGCCGCGCTGATGTCGGCCAAAACGGGCACGTTTTACAGGTAAAAAACCGGGTTTGTGTGCACCTCTGTCAAATGGAGCGCAAAATTAGGGAAATTATCCCGTACAATTCCGTGCAAAAGTTCGATGGTAAACTGTTCGCTCTCGAAGTGACCCACATCGGCAACGACAATCCGGCCATCAGCATCAAAAAATTCGTGGTACTTGAAGTCCGCGGTCACGAACACATCGGCACCCGCCCGCATCGCATCGGCCAGCAAAAAACTGCCGCTGCCTCCGCATACTGCCACTCGCCGCACGGATTGGCCGAGCAAGGCCGTGTGACGAATACAGCCACTGGAGAGGGCGGTTTTTATATGCCTCAGAAAATCGAGCTCGGTCATTGGATCAGCAAGCTGGCCGACAAGCCCTGCGCCGATGTCCGTCTGCCCGGCTTTGGGCGATAGTATACGGGTGTCGTGCAGGCCAAGTTTTTCGGCTATTTTAGCGTTCACGCCTTGTCGGTGTACATTGTCGAGGTTGGTATGAATGGCGTACAAGGCAATGTCGTCCCGAATAGCTTGCATGACGGTTCGTTCGACATAGGTGGCACCGTTCAGGCGCTTAAGGCCGCGAAAAACGATGGGATGGTG
>JBJXEZ010000287.1:0-2682 GCA_046153695.1 Saprospiraceae bacterium | reverse complement strand
GCCAGCCCAACAGTGCGCCGTTTTTGGCTGGAAACGCCCGACCTGCCGCGCCCCGACATCCGCGCCGGGCTGTTCATTACCCTCGACCTGCCGGTGGGGTAAAAACGCCTCCAGCGCTGGCGCAGCTACTCCATCGCCAACGCGCCCGGCGACGCCCCCAACTTGCTGGAACTCTGCATCGTGCGGTCACCCGACGGACTGGCTACGCGCTACCTGTTCGACGACGTGCAGGTGGGCAGTACCCTGCGCTGGAAAGGCCCCGAAGGCACGTTTTGTTTGCCCGAAAAAATAGAAAAAGATGTGGTCCTGATCTGCACGGGCACCGGCGTGGCTCCGTTCCGCAGTATGCTGCGTGATCTGATGCATACGGGCCGCCCGCACCGCAATATCCACCTCATTTTCGGTGCCCGAACGGAAGTCGATATCCTGTACCGCGCCGAACTGGAGGAACTCGCCCGCATGATGCCCGGCTTTCGGTACGACGTTGCACTGTCCCGCCAGCCCGATTGGGGCGGATACAAGGGTTACGTCCATCAAGTATATCGGAGTGAATATGCCCAGCCGCGCCCCGACGTGGTTTTTTACCTCTGTGGATGGGGCAATATGATAGACGAAGCCGTAGCCAACCTGCTGATGCAGATGGGCTACGGCCGCGATCAAATTTTGTACGAATTGTACGGGTAGATTTATCTTTTGACCAATTCCGCCGCCTGGAAAGTGCGGCCTTGCTCGTCTTCCAACACCAAAATGTAGGTGCCAGCCGGCTGGCCAGCCAGGGAATAGCGCTCGGCGGGGTTGGCGGCAAAATTGGCCACCTCACGGTTGTCGAGGGAGAACAGGCGGATGCGTTGAACCGCTTCGGCGTTTTCCAGCAGGAAATAGTCAGTTGTCGGGTTCGGGTATACTTTCACGGTAGCGGCCGGCAGCGGGTTGTCGGTGCTGGAAGTGGAAGGCGTGAACAGGAACGTGACTGTTACGGAGTCGGCGGGTATGTTTTCGTTGGTCATTTTCAGGCGAATCACGCCGGAAGCACCCACGATGGAATCGGGGTTCAAAAAGTGCATGATGATATTGCCCGTTGAATTGCCCGTCAGGTCGAACGTACGGGTGCTCACGAAAGGGAGGTAGCACAGGTTGATATCGCACACCTGGGTCTCGCAACCGGAGGTGGTGTCCACCACGATGCGCGTCCAGCGGATGGTTTGGGTGGTGTTGGTCAGGTTCGTGATGGTGAAATGGCCTTCCACGTCAGTAGCATTGAGCGGAACGATTTCCCATACTTCCAAGTCGCTCACGCTGAAGGAAGTTTGGGCGGAAATCAGGGTGGAAAAGCCAAGACAAAGAAACAAGGCAGTAAAAAGACGTTTCATAAGCAAGTGTCTGTTTTTAGCAAGATTGCGTAATAATTAAACAAAGGTAGGCAAGCCAGTCGGAACTCCCGCCCTAATTTTGTTTCGCACTTGGTATTTTTGCCAAGTTGTACGCCAATAGCAAAAATGATAAAAAAACACTGGGCATTCGCCCTTCTGCTGACGGCAACGATCAACCTACGAGCGCAACTTCCGTCGGGTTCTGTTGCGCCGGACTTCATGGCCAAGGACCTGAACGGCCAGACATGGCACCTGTACGACCTGCTGGCAAAAGGCAAAATCGTGGTTCTTGAAATTTCAGCCACTTGGTGCCCGCCCTGCTGGACCTACCACAACGGCCACGCCATGCACAACTTTTACAACCTGCACGGTCCCACTGGCGATGGCAAAGCGATGGTTTTGTTCGTGGAAGGTGACCCTAAAACCAACATCAACTGCTTGTACGGCAACACGGACTGCAACGACTACAGCCTTGGCAATTGGGTATCGGACACACCGTTTCCCATAATCAATAGCGACTCTATCGCTAACCTGTTTCAGATCAAGTACTTCCCTTCCATTTTCGTTATTTGCCCCAACCGAAAAGCCTACGAGGTGGGACAATGGAGCGCCTCTGATATATGGGAACACGCTCAGACCTGCCCGGTCGCCGCAGGCCAAACCAACGCTGGCATTTTTGATTTTTCCGCCGGAACTCCGTTGCGTGAGGTGTGCGAAACCTTGGAGACCAAGCCCGCATTTACCCTCATCAACCTCGGCAGCCAAAAACTTTCCCAAGCGACCGTGGCCCTTACGTGGAATAATACAACCGTCCAAACCATATCCTGGGCAGGAAACCTGGGCCTGTACGGCGAAACGCTCATTGAATTTGACCAACTCCCGGTCAGTACCACCGGCACGCTCGATACCCGGCTCACCTACGTCAACTACGCGCCCACAGACGACGACCCCGCCAACAACGCATTTGCAACGCAGTTTCTGGAAGCCAAAAATTTCCAGGCCCACAAAATTTTGCTCAAGATTCGGACCGATCAATACGGAGCCGAAACCTATTGGGAACTGCGCGACGAAGCGGGCAAAGTGCTCGAATCGGGCGGCAATCAGGCTGTTGGCCCCGATGGCGGCGGAAAGTTTATCGGCATCGAAAATGGCCCAGGTGCGTACGGCAATAATTTAACCATTCGAGACACACTCACCCTGCCGGGGCCGGGCTGCTATTCCATCCATTTCGTGGATGCTTTCGGCGACGGGATGTGTTGCGCTTACGGAAATGGCTACTACCGCCTGTACAACCTCGACGACCCGTTCACGC
>JBJXEZ010000274.1:0-42257 GCA_046153695.1 Saprospiraceae bacterium | reverse complement strand
CAGGTTTGGCCAGCCGGCATTGCAACCAGGAAGCGTGTAGTTCGGAATGTCTACGATCTGCGGATTCTGTGTGTCGTACACTTCGATGGTATGCGAGCAGGTAGGCGTTTGCGCCACTCCGTTGAAGAACAGTGTATATGTCCGGGTAAAATCAACTCCATCGCCGTCGCCGCAGAAGTTGGTGTCGCCGACATCGCTGTGACTCATCGTTACGGTTGCACCACATGCAACGTACGTGAAGATGGTGGCCGGGTTACTGATGGCAGCAGGTACATTTCCGGCACAACCTTCCATATCCACGTTGGGCAGGTTATTGCACATTACAGATCTGCCGCAGAGGGTGACCTCATCGTCGTCATCTTCCGAGGTCGAGCTGTTGCCGGGTGTGGAGTCGGGGTCGGTCTGGCCGCTGGCCTGCACCTGTGCATAGTTGGTTTTGTTGCCAGATGTCGTCACGGTTGCGGTGATAAGGATGCTTGCGGAGGCGCCGTTGTTGATCGTGCCCACGGTCCAGATACCCGATACGCTGTTGTAATTGCCGCCGCTGTTGTCGCTCACATAGGCCAAACCTGCGGGCAGGAGGTCTTTGACGGTTACGCCGGAAGCAGCGCTTGGGCCGCCATTGGTCACAGAAATGGTAAACACCACGTTGCTGCCCACGTTGGGCGTGTTGTTGTCCACTGTTTTGGTCAAACTCAGATCAGCCACGGCCACTGGCACGGGCGTCACGGTGTCGTCGTCGTCCTGGTTGGTGGAATTGTCGTTGGGTGTGGAGTCGGGATCGTTCTGGCCGGAGGCGGTCACCTGTGCGTAGTTGGCATACGAGCCAGTAGCCAGGACCGTTGCGGTGATCTGCAAGGATTTGGTCTGTCCGTTGGTCAGCGCGCCAACCGTCCAGATACCTGTTCCGTTGTTGTACGCACCTGCACCGTTGTCGGACACATAACTGTAACCAGACGGCAGTTGATCTTTCACCTGTACACTGGAAGCAGCGCTTGGGCCGCCATTGGTCACGGAAATGGTAAACACCACGTTGCTGCCCACGTTGGGCGTGTTGTTGTCCACTGTTTTGGTCAAACTCAGGTCGGCCACGGCCACTGGCACAGGCGTCACGGTGTCGTCATCGTCCTGGTTGGTCGAGTTGTCGTTCGGCGTCGAGTCCGGGTCGGACTGATCCGAATCGGAGACTTGCGCGTAGTTTGCGTACGGACCGGTCGCATTGACCGTGGCGGTGATCTGCAGGCTCTTGGACTGTCCGCTGGTGAGCGCTCCGACCGTCCAGATACCCGTCGCGTTTACGTATGCGCCGGCGCCGTTGTCAGAAACATAGGTGTACCCGGCGGGCAGTTGGTCTTTCACCTCGACACCCGTGGCGCCGCTCGGGCCGCCGTTGGTTACGGTGATCGTGAAGGTCACGTTGCTGCCCACGTTGGGCGTGGCGTTGTTGACGGTTTTGGTGAGGTGCAGGTCGGCACCGCAGGTCGTGATCGAAATTTCATTCAGTGAAACGGGCCCGCTACCCGGGCGGCAGAGCGTCACTTGATAAGAGGAGGCAGTCAAGATTTTACAAACTGGATTTTTATCGCCAACGGTTCCAGCATAAATACAACCGCCCGATCCGTTGCTTTCAAACATACACAGATTACCATTGGCCAAACCGCAACCCTGACTGGGTGTAAAACACAGGGTTACCGGGCAATTGGGATCGCCATTGTACGGCAGGTTGGTAAATGTCCAGGTAGCGCAACCGTTGTCGCTGGGGTTTGCGCAGGTTTCTTGGGAAGTCGGTACATCTAATGGATATGCGAGTGGTATATTGACCGCAGTAGGGCATCCCGATGGGCTGGAAATGTTGTTAGCGCATGTTTGGGGTGTGATAGTCTCGTCGTCGTCGTCGTCTTGGTTGTTCGAATTATCGCCAGGAGTCGAGTCAGTATCAGGCTGGTCGCTGCTGTTCACCTGGGCGTAGTTGGTTTTGGCGCCTGCGGTGGCGACGGTTGCGGTGATCTGGATACTGGCTGAGGCGCCGTTTGCGATAGCGCCGACCGTCCAAATACCTGTTCCGGAGTTGTAGTTACCGCCGCTGTTGTCGCTCACATAGGTCAGTCCTGCGGGCAGGAGGTCCTTGACGGTCACGCCGGTTGCGTTGCTTGAGCCGTTGTTGAAGACTGTGATGGTGAATACCACGTTGGTGCCGAGATTAGGTGTGGCGTTGTTGACGGTTTTGGTCAGGCTAAGGTCGGCTGTAGGGAAAGTAATCGACCCCTCCGGATCAACGCAACTCACCGTATTGCCACCGAATCCCTCATCTTTTGAATTGTCATCATTGTAATTGGGATTAGCGCTCAAAGGTGAATGCCTTCCGCTTAAATCATCAATAGTTGTTTGGCTATTACCGGTGTGTATATCGTAAAGTACTACGCAAACATGGTAAGGCGCATTAGTTAAGCCGGAATAAGTTAATGTAAATGAAGACGCTAGCGGCGGGTTTTTCCCATCGGCAAGTCCGAAAGGGAAAAGCACCCTCGGTACATTAACTCCATAGCTCCCGTGGGTTGTGGAAATTCCATTGTCTGTTTGATCTCCAAACGGGTTGGCCGTGCCTTCAATACTTGAGGAAGCTAATTGCCCCAGAAATTCATTTTTTGCAGCGGTAGAACCGGCGGTTAAATTGCCGCCACTGGTCCAGGTCAGCGGATTATCCGATGGTCCAGGCGTAAAGCCATCGCCGTTCAAATCCGCAAATACTGCAACAGAAAGTGCCTTATCGCTGGGGTTATTCCAACTCCAGGAAACATTAAGTGTTAGCACGCCTGTAGCGGCATTGTAGCTTCCAGTCACTGCCGTTGGGATAGGGCTGTCTGCCTTGGCATGTGGGGTAAGCAGAAAAATGGAAAAGAATGCCAGCGAGTACACGATTAGTGCAGGTGTACATAGTCGCTTTGGACTCTTCAGCCTTTGAGAATGTAGAATTGCCTCTTTTCGAAATAAAATGAAAGCAATTGCTTTTATAAACCCCAGAGAAAACTTTCTCCGTATGGTTTGTAAATCGAGTGTGAAACTGGTTTGCATAGACTTGAATTTTTCGATGAGATGACAGGATAGTTGCGGACGAAGCAGGCAAAAGGATTAGTGTGCTTCCCTATGCAGGGAAACACCGAAGAGTTAAATTTTTATGGAAGAGGAGCGAAACGACAAATGCGATTAAGGTAATTCCTCCTACACCGGAAACGCTGAAGCGTTAACCATTAATGGGTGGAAACGGATTAGCCTTAAAGTAGGCGGCAAACAGCCGAAACGAGAAATGCACTTCAAGTTGACTGTGTATTTTGAATGTGCGCGAATGTTTTTTCGTTTTGGTGGTACAAAAATACCGCAGTATTTAAGCGGGTTTTGGACAAAAAAAAAGATTCGAAAACACGAAAAAAAGATAATTTTTATAAAAAAAAATAATTTATAGCCTGAAAATCAAATACTTGACCAATTGTAACTTTTTGATGTTTACCCTACTTCAACCGTACATTTAACAGGTATTTTTTTTAGAAAAAAAGGTACTGCCCCTATGGCGTTTGTTTATGAAATGATAGGATAATTTGGGATGAAGCAAACAAAATGACAAAAGCAATTTGCGTGATTCATCGTACAGGGGAAACACCGGAGTATTAAATTTGTAAGGAAAAGGAAGAACTAACTGTGAGGGGGGGAGTAGACTAAACGACAAAGAGCCCCAAGCGATTCCCCGTGCAAGGGAAACACTGAAGCGATAAATCTTAAAAAAACAGGTAGGATTAATGTTGAATGGAGTAAGCAGACAAAGCGACAAGCTTGATTAAAGTGATTCTTCATAAATCGGAAACACTGAAGCCTTTACCGTTAAAGAAAAGCATCGGATTAGCCTTGAACTAGGCGATAAAGAACGAAGCAAAGGTAAAAGGTTTTTAAAATACCCTCGAACATTTCTTGTGGTTGGCACTAAAAATTTACGTTTTGCATATAATTTGACAAATCAGCCGAAAACGACCAACTCGAATATTGGGTAGGTGCGTAGCATTCTCCTTCCCGATTTTGAAATAAAATAATGATTTTTGTCGGCGGTTTCTCCGGATTCAAACTTGTCAATGCCGGACAAACGCAACTCTCGCCATCGTCTTCAGTCTCAAACTATTCGTTAACCGGTTGTCCGGATAAAAGAAACGATGCACATTGCCGTTTCTCTGCCCGGACTAAACCAAAGGCCAACACATACCCATGTTTGAACTTCGACTTGCTTACCGGCGGATGCTCTCTGTCGCCGCCATTTTATTTTTTCTGTCTCCCAATATTTGTAGTGCCCAAACCCAAGCCGAAATCTGCGACAACGGCATGGACGATGACGGCGACGGCCTCATAGATTGCTACGATCAAGACTGTACGTGTACTGGGCAGTGCGACGATTTCTACTACACCACCTGCAACGCTGATTGTTTTTTCCTGCCTACTTGCGATAGCATTAGCCTCGGCGTGCAGTGGGTAGGTGATGCCGAAACGGGTACTTATTCCGTGTTAGCCGCTGGCGATATGGATGGCGACGGCATCCCGGAAATCGTAACCTACAACGTGGAGAGTGTGGAAATTTTCATCATAGACGGGGCCACGGGCAAAACCAAGTTTGTCATCATCAGTCCGTCTTCGCTGGCTGGTGGAACCGCTCCCGCTATGGCCGACCTCGATAACGACGGTTTCGGCGAGTTCATTTTAGTCGCCAACGACCGCTTTATCCGCTGTTATGGCCCGACTGGTTTGCTGGAATGGACTAGTCCCGGTCAGGTCGGCTACGGAGACCGGGCCCGATTTGCTGTACCCAATATCGCTGATTTCGACCACGACGGCAAGCCGGAGATCAACATCGGCAACCAGGTGTTCAGCGGCCAAACCGGTGCCTTGCTCGCTCAAGCCGGGCCAAACGCCTCAGCGGGCGAACATCCCGCCCGCGTGGCTGGCAATTTTTCGTTTGCCTCGCCCGTGGCCATGGACGTACTGCCCGATGCCGCCTGCCCCGATTGTGCCGGGCTGGAAATAGTGGCTGGAAATCAGGTGTTGTCCGTAAACCTGACCACCGGCGCGGTCACTCCCGTCGTTGCCGCACCGCCGCAATACGCCGACGGCTTTACCAGCATCGCCGACTTCGACCGCGATGGCGACCTCGATGCCCTCGTGCAAGGGCGTAAAAACGGGGTTAACACAGTGTACTGCTGGGACATTCAGACTCCGGCCGTCTTGCGCGAATTTCAACTGCCTACCAACTGGCATGACGGTGCCTCGCGCGTGAATGTGGCCGATCTGACCGGCGACGGAACCCTCGAGATCAGTTTCGTGGAATTCCCTAAACTATACGCGCTGAACAACGATTTCTCCCTGCGCTGGGAACTGATGGCCATTGACCCCTCGTCCATCACCTGTTCCAGCGTATACGATTTTTGCGGCGATGGCTCAGCCGATGTGATCTACCGGGGCATGGAGTTTTTGATGGTGATCGAAGGTGCTACGGGGCAGGTAAAGTGGCAGGATAACTGCGCCTCAGCCACGCACATCGAAAACCCGCTGGTGCTGGATGTGGACGGCGATGGCCAGACGGAGATCGTGATTGAGTGCGGAACCAACGGCTCCTTGTTTCAAGGCACGGTGGTTGCCTACGAGGCGGTTGGGCTACCGGGCATTTCGTCGCGCCGGGTGTGGAACCAGCACGCCTATTTCAATACCAATATCAACGAGGACCTCAGCGTGCCGCGCATCCAGCAAAATCCGCACATCGTAGGCGACAGCGTACGCATGAACAGTTTTCTCAATCAGTTTTTCAACCCCACCTTTCCCGCACCAGACGGGGCGATTTCCGCTCCGAAATTGGTTTGTATTGGCGACTCTATCGAAGTCAGCGTCACGGTGTGCAACCTCGGTGACAACAAACTGCCCCTGCAAACGCCTGTTTCGGCTTACCGGGGCAATCCGCAAACGACGGCAGCCATGTGGGTCGGTGCAGCACCGCTGGGCTTTGACTTGCCGCCCGACAGTTGCCGAGTCCTTGTTTTCCGAATCCCCCGCGTGGCCAATGACTCGTTGTTCCTCGTGCTCAACGACGACCACTCCCGCCCCGCGCCATTCAGCCTCGCGCAGGATTTTCCGGTGACCACCATCGGCGAGTGCGCGTTTGCCAACAATGTGACCGCACTGTTTTTTCCCTACAACCCCGCCGTGCTGAACCTCGGCCCCGACACGATCCTGTGCGACAACGCCACGTTGCTGCTCAGCGCCACCGGAAACGACCTCACGACCTGGACCTGGCACGATGGTTCGGCCAGTCCGTCGTTCTTCGTACCCGATGCAGGCACCTACTCCGTGACGGTGACTGATGTGTGCGGAATCACCCAAACGGACACCCGAACCATCGGGATAGACAGCAGCACTGTGCTTGTGCTCGGCCCTGACCGTGTGATTTGCCAGGGCGAAACAGCCGCACTCGGGCAGGCCGGTTTTGACATTTATGCCTGGGTGCCTGCACCTGCTGTTAACTGCGCCACCTGCGCCAGCGTGCAGGCCGGGCCTTCGGCTTCGGGCACACTTATTCTCACCGCCGCTTTGGCCAACGGCTGCTACAGCGTTGACTCGGTTTATTTTGTGGTAAACGACACCTTTAATTATACTATTGATACCACGATCTGCTACGGCCGCGAGGTGGACTGGTTCGGGACGGTCATACCGCCCAATCAGAGCCAGACGTTCGACCTGCAAACCGTACACGGCTGCGACTCCATCGTACAGGTGCGGGTAATCGGCACCACCGTGGGCACTTACCTGATTTCAGTAGACACGGCAGTGTGTCTTGGTCAGACGTTGTCGTACAACGGTTTGACCCTCCAGCCAGGCGATGAGCGCACGTTTTTCCTTTCAGCCATTACGGGTTGCGACTCCACTGTTTTTTTAAAAGTTTTGCCCAAAGACACCTTCTCGACCCGCGATACAATCATCCTTTGCGCTGGCGAAACCACACCAATTTTTGGCCAGTCTGTCGGTACATCGGGCATTTACCCCAAAACCTTCACGGCCCGAAACGGCTGCGACTCCACACATACCGTCCACCTGACCGTGCTGCCGCCGCTCCAACTGGCTCTCGATGCCACTCCAACCTGCGAAGGCGAGTCCGATGGTGTGCTTGCAGCAACTGCCAGCGGGGGACTACCGCCCTACATGTACGAGTGGAGTATACCCGGCCCGGATGCACCTGTACTGCCCAATTTGGTTGCAGGAAACTACGGGCTAACCCTGACCGATGCGTTCGACTGCACCAAAACAGCCACGGCTACCGTGCCAAATTTTCCGCCTATCCTCTTCGACCTGAGTGCAGACTCGGTGCGGTGTTTTGGCGAACAAAACGGCTCGGTTTTGGTCCAAAGCATTGACCCGGCACTTTTGTTCAGCCTTGACGGGCAGGCCTTTTTTCAGGAAAACATGTTTGACAGTTTGGCCGCGGGCCAATATACCGTGTATGCGCAGGATATGAACGGTTGCGTTGAAAATCAACTGATTGCTGTATACGAGCCTGCCGCTGTAGTGGTGGAACTGCCGCCCGATGCTTCCATCTTGCTGGGCGAGTCCGTCCCGATCACAATGTTCCTCACTACCCCACCCCACCTGTTACAGTTTTCGTGGGTAAATGCCGCTTACCTGAGTTGCGCCGACTGCCCAGACCCTATTGCCATGCCGTTGGACAATATCCGGTATGTACTTACGGTGAGCAACTCCGCTGGCTGTTCTGACACCGATGACATGTACATCGCCGTTGACAAAAAATTGCTTGAGTATGTCCCGAACGCCATCGCTCCCGATGCCGACAACGGCTTAAACAGCCGTTTTTTGCCAAGTTTTGGCCCCTCGGTGCAGGCTATAAAGCGCCTGCAAATTTTTGACCGTTGGGGAAATCTTGTGTACGAAATTCAAGATGCCCTGCCCAAAGAGGATTCGCGTGCCTGGAATGGGCGCTACAAAGGCAAACCAGTCTCGCCGGGTGTGTATGTCTGGGCGATGGAACTGCTGATCGTGGACGGGAAAACGGAGCGGCTGATGGGGGACGTGACGGTGGTGCGGTAAACAAGAACTGCGCGGAATTACGCAACCGCATACTCTGTAAATGGCCGTATTTGCGGCGGGTGGATGCCCAAAACAATATCAGATTTTGGAACACCTTGCGCTTCGATGTCTTCGATGATGTCGTAATCGGAGTTATTCTGTTGCATCCAGATTTTTCCGTCCTTGATGTCAAAATGGAACACCACCAAAAAAACCTGTTTGCGTCCTTGCCAACCTGAAAAAAGGACTTGGTAGCGGTCGTTTTTGGTGTCGGCCAACAAAACTGTTTCTATGCCGTCGGGCTGGATACGGCGAGGCTCAATGTAATTGGCGAGTACCTCAAGCAGTATTTTCCGATATTTATTTACTTTATCCATGATAAAATTGTGTTGGTGGATTCGTCAAAAATAATCGTTTTGACCTGTTCCATTTGAATGCGTTTTTGAATGAACCGCCCTTGAAAAACTTTGTGTTCCCATGCATGCACTGGAATTGCGAGATAAAGTATACGATCTGGGTCGGTTTCTTCCAAAGCCGTTCTATAATCCAAAAATTGCCCAATGGCCGTGTGAAAATCGGACATGAACGATTTGCCCAAAAAACTTTTGACCTCAACGGCAATCCGCTCCCCGGCACGTTCGGCGACGAGCGGGATTTCGGCCATCAGGTCAACCTCGATGAATGACACGCCCAAATCTATGCGAAACTGTTCGGCGGTGATCACCCAACCGTCTTTTTGCAGGGCTAGCCGGACATTATCGTGAAATTTATCTTTGGCCATGCGGCAAAATTACGGACATTTTTAAAACAATTTTTTATCGAAAATAGCCTTCCAACAAAGGTTGATGCAAATAATGAACGCGTGTTGAAAGGCTACGACTTCAACCCGAAACCATCAAATTGCAGCCTCGGAGTTCGGCCGCGTCCAAACGCCCAAGCACCTCAAACGTGCCATCGGTATGTACCCGGCCAATGTCTTCTGTGGCGATGAAACTGCATGTGTCCACATTGGCGAGGTCGGCGAAACACAATATGCCTGCTCGGCCCGGTTCCGCCGGACAAAACGGGTCGTACAGTTCAAATACAACGGCCCGGAGGGTTTCGGCAGGCACAAATCTGGCCGCCTGATCATTTTCCGCCGGTTTGCTGTATGCCTGAGAAAACAGTTCGGTCATGCCATACTCCGAATGAATACCTGGCACATGGAACGCCGCGCAGAGGGTTTCGTGCAATTCCTGTCGGGTCATTTCCCGCCGCCGGCCTTTCATGCCCCCGGTTTCCATGATTGTCACACCGGACAAATCCATGGGATGCTGTTCGGCAAAGTCCAAAAGGGCATGCCCCACTCCAAGCAACAGCGTTTTTGTGCCGGAGGCTATGCAGGTATCAAGAGTACGGCGCAGTGCATCAAAGTCATACAAGAAAAAACCACTTTGCTGGTGTTCAGATAGCTGGATAAAATGATCAGCCATGGCTACGAGCGACGAACCGCCCCTTTCCAGGTAAGACGGGAGCAGGGCAAGTACACACCAGTCGGAAGGATCGCCGTAAAATCGTGCAAAACCGCGGCGGGTGTTTTGCAAATAGTTGTCGAGGTTACGAACCAGATGCCGGGAAGGTATTTGTCCACTGGTGCTACTGCTCGTGAACGTCGTTTGCGGTGTCCATTCCCCCGTTTGGACACCATAGTTTTTGAAGAAGCCAACCGGAAGAAAAGGGATTTGCGTCAGGTTGGAGATTTGTTCAGGTTAGCGGCCGAGCAAGTGCAGGTAACGAGCGTACAGGGTGTTGTTGGCTGCCTGGTACTGAAAAATGGTCAGTGCCTGGGCAGCAAACGCTGTCGAAGGCACGTCTGCCAGTTTGGACAATAAATTTTTTCTGTCGAAGGTTTGCATTGCTGGAAAAAGCCGCAATTTTCGGCACAAATTAATAAGCCATGAAAAAAACTGTTCTATCCTTCGGCATACTTACTTTTTTTGTCACCGCTGCTGCCGTGCTTCAGTTTTGCGTGAAGCCACCCAACTATCCCAAAGAACCCGTTATCGGTTTTTTGAGCCTCTCGAAAAACATTATGCGCCAAACCCCTCTTGGCCAGGATACCCTGATCGTAACTTTTTCTTTCACAGACGGGGATGGTGACATTGGCTTCGTGGACGCAGGAGAGGGTATCTTCGTCCGGGATGGCCGCGACACCTTTTCTAAACCGCCACTCAGCATCCCGTACATTGAGCAGCAGGGTGCCGGCAATGGTATTTCCGGCGAAATTTCCATCGTTTTACCTACTACCTGTTGCACCTATATCGACCCCGTTACAGGAATTAAACGTGCCTGTGCAGACGTACCCGTCACAATGGACAGCCTGACCTACAAAATCCGAATCAAAGACCGGGCAGGCAATTTCAGCAACGAGATAACCACGCCCAAAATCTCATTGATCTGCAAATAAGAGCGTGTTTAAATTTCATTGCCGGGTTGCACAAAAAAACTGAAGTACGTCTGGCCGTAGTTCCGCACGTCCACCAACCCAGGGTGGTTCAAAAATTCGTGGTGCGGGTTGTGCTCCAGCACGAACAGCCCGTCGGGACGCAACAGTTTTTTTTCAAAAACCCGGTCGGGAATTGTATCAATTGTCGGCAGTGGATAGGGAGGTCCGGCAAAAATATAGTCGTACTGCTGGGTAGCAAATTCAATGAAACGGAAAACATCCATCTGGAAAATTTTCAGGTTGGGTTCTATTTGAAGATGGGCAGCGGTTTTCCGAACAAACTGCACGCAGCCCGAGAATTTGTCCACATACGTTGCGTCCGTGCAGCCGCGCGAGATGAACTCATAGCAGTGGCTACCGGTGCCTCCGAACAGGTCGAGCATTTTGGTCATCTCAAAATCAAGGCGATTGTTCAGAATATTGAACAGGGCCTCTTTGGCAAAATCGGTCGTTGGCCGCGTCGGCCATTTGTCCGCTGGCGGGTCGAAACGCCGCCCCTTGAATTTTCCTCCGATAATTCGCACAGTTGTCAGTAATTTTTAAGGCAAAACAAGTCTACGAGACAATGCGCTGGCAGGCCATCCGGATCATTTGATTGTCGGGTATGGCCGGGCGGAGCCGCAAACTGCAGTTCACGCACAAATCGGTACAACGTTCGATACAACTCGGAATCCGGCAATATGGTGCCCGCGAGCAACAAGGGCATTTCTGCTGGTTTGAGCCGAAACTGGTCGTACACAAGCAAGACGTAGTACAGTAAATCGGATGCCGTAGCAAATTGAAATGTGTTGTAAAACAAGAGGTTTTGGCGTTCCAGAACAATCATCTGCGCAGTTTGGTGCCGCAGGTTCAAAAAAACGGTGTGCTCGGTTTCACCCGATGCTTCTCGAACAAAACGAAGCAGCGGCGCTGCCAGGTGGCGTTGGCGGGCTGCAGGGAAAAGGTCAGAGAACAGGTTTGCTTGGGCCTTTTCAGTAGCCGAAACCAGATAAGCATCGTATTCTGGCAATTCCTCGTAGGCGTAAACAAAATCGCCCGGCGAGAGCAACAATTTGAAATAACCCGACAGGTCACCATGCTGGAAAAGCCGCCTTGGCACCAACGTAACGTTTGGATGGAAAAGGCAACCATGCGTTTGGCCATACGGAAGTCCCCAGGTTTTGGTTTCCTTGAGCAGCCGTCGCACGTCTCCTTCAAGCAGCGCAAAGGCTTTGCCAGCACCAGCATATTGCCAGGCTTCCACGGCAAGTAACGCACCCGCCGGATCTACGCCCATTAACGACACACTTTCAGTGCCAAGCACTGCGTACAAGTGTGTTTGCGGAGCAGATTCAGCAGTCAACCGGTCGTCCTTGAGGTCGAGGAAATGTTTGTCCATGTCCGTGCGAGGGTATTCGAGAAATTCCCCGTAAAGATGCGACTAATAATGATTGTCTTGTCCATTTACTGCAGCACCTGGATGTCTTAGCGGTTCAGCCTTAGCAACGGATGGCTAAATTCTATCTGCAGGTATAATTTTTTTTAGATTTGCACCAACTAACGATTCTAAACCTTCCAATATCATCACAAAATGAGCAATATTCCAGCCAAAGTCTTACCTAGACTTACTTCGGGGATTAAGAAATTTCAAGCAATTCTCACAACCGCAAAAGCCAAAGACCATTAGAAAGCAAGAATGTGCCTCCACAATACGAAGAAAAACAAGTGAATAAATAAACTGCCGACGCGCAAAACACTTTCAATTGGTTTCAGGCCGGAACACCGCACCACCAACAAAAGGCGTACAGCACACCTCTCTTTTTTCCACTTTTGCCACCGAATCACCCCAGTATGGCGCTCCAGGACAAGTACATAAATCCGTTCACGGATTTTGGCTTCAAAAAGTTGTTCGGCTCAGAGCCGAACAAAGACCTCCTTATTGATTTTCTGAATCAAGTGCTACCTATAAAGCACCGCATCCAAGACCTGACGTACACCCGAACAGAGCAACTCGGCAACACGGAAGCAGACCGCAAAGCCATCTTTGATCTGTACTGCATCGGCGAAAACGGCGAGCGTTTCATCGTGGAAATGCAAAAAGCCAAACAGAATTTTTTCAAAGATCGGAGCGTCTACTATTCCTCATTTCCTATTCAAGAACAGGCCAAAAAGGGCGACTGGAACTACCAGTTGGCTGCCGTTTATATGGTCGGCATTCTTGACTTCGTGTTTTCTGAGGATACGTCGGAAAGCGAGGTGCGCCATGAGGTACAACTGAAAGACCAAAAATGCCGGGTTTTTTACGACAAGTTGACGTACATCTACTTAGAGATGCCCAATTTCAGTAAGTCCGAAGCAGACCTCCAAAACAACTTTGACAAATGGATGTACGTGCTGCAACAACTCCCATATTTGCAAAACCGCCCGATGGCGTTACAGGAGCGCGTTTTCCAAAAACTGTTCGATGCAGCCGAAATCGCCAAATTCACCCCGGATGACAAGTTCAAGTACGAAGAAAGCCTGAAATATTACCGGGACTTGAAAAATGTGGTGGATACGTCGTTTGACGAGGGCAAGGAAGAAGGCAAGGAAGAACGCAACATTGAAATAGCCCGCCAGATGAAATTGGCAGGCGAGTCGCTCGAAAAAATTAGCCGTTTTACCGGGCTGGACTTGACGGAAATCAACAATTTGTAGCGTCATCGGCGCTAGAGCCCAACAGGTTTACATCCAAAGTCTTTAGCATCGGGGCAAAACCCCTACTTTCGCCCCCAAACTCATCACCCATCATTCAGCACTCATCACTCATTCTGGCGATTGAATCGTCTTGCGACGACACGTCTGCAGCCGTGGTACTGGATGGGCGCGTGTTATCCAACTGTGTGGCCAGCCAGGAGGCGCACCGGTTGTACGGCGGGGTCGTACCAGAAGTCGCATCGCGTGCGCACCTGGCGAATATCGTCCCTGTCGTTGACCTCGCCTTGTCTAAGGCCGGAGTCCGCAAAACCGATATTTCGGCTGTGGCTTTCACGCGGGGGCCGGGTCTCATGGGTTCGTTGGTGGTGGGCACCTCGTTTGCCAAAGCGTTTGCCCTTAGCCACGGATTGCCATTGATTGAAGTCAACCACATGCAAGCGCATGTACTGGCGCATTTTGCCGAAGAACCATTCCCAACGTTTCCTTTTCTGTGCCTGACGGTGAGCGGGGGGCACACACAAATCGTTCAGGTGAATGGTTTTGCCCAAATGGAAGTCATTGGAGAGACCCTTGACGACGCAGCCGGTGAGGCATTCGACAAGTCCGGAAAGCTGCTCGGACTTGGCTACCCG
Source organism: Saprospiraceae bacterium (assembly GCA_046153695.1). Taxonomy (GTDB): domain Bacteria; phylum Bacteroidota; class Bacteroidia; order Chitinophagales; family Saprospiraceae; genus M3007. The sequence continues at coordinate 28,364 of JBJXEZ010000274.1, read as the reverse complement.
GCCGGGCCAGAAATAGACCGTCTCGCTCGAACCGGCCATCCGAGGTTCGAGTTTCCTGAGCCGTCTGTTCCAGGTTTAAACTTCAGTTTCAGCGGATTGAAAACGGCAATCCTGTATTTTTTGCGTGACCAGATGGCTCTAAACCCGACGTTTGTCGCAGACAACCTCGCCGACATTTGCGCGTCCGTTCAGCAGAGCATCGTGACCATTTTGCTGAAAAAATTGCGCAAAGCGGCACGTCAAACAGGCATCCGCGAAATTGCTCTCGCCGGAGGAGTAAGTGCTAATTCGGGCTTGCGCTCTGCTTTGGAAGAACTTGGCAATAAAGAAGGCTGGAAAACCTACGTCCCTGCATTCGAGTTTTGCACCGATAACGCCGCAATGATTGGTATTGCCGGTTACTATAAGTTTTTAGAACGCGACTTTTGTGGGCACGAGGTTGCACCGTACGCTCGCGGCTTTTCGGGTTAATAATTGTGAAAAATGGCCTTTTTGATTTTTTACATCACCCACCCTGATGAAGAAACTGCCCGGCGTATCGGTACACAATTGGTCGAAAAACGGCTTGCCGCCTGCGTCAACGTATTTCCGGTCAGTAGTGCCTACTGGTGGGATAGCACGGTGCATCTGGACAATGAGTGGGTATCTGTACTCAAAACCCGGATCGAATTAGAAGCCGAACTGGAGGCATCCGTCCGGCACGCCCATCCCTATGATGTACCCTGTATCCTGCGGTTCGAGGCCCGTGCCAATGCGGACTATGAACAATGGATCCGTGACTCAACTGAGCAATAATCTATTGCGTTGGCAACGCTACGAGACGTTGCTGCATTTCTGCTGCCTTGGAGTGGTCGCCTTTTGCGGTATAAATTTCAGCCAAACCGCGCAACGTATTCGGGTCTTGGGGAAAATTGCTGAACGCTAGGTTCAAAAACTCCAGACCGCCATTGAGGTCGCCTTTTTGTTTGTAATAAAATTCATAGCCGAGCCGGTAGCAAAACTGGTTGTACACGTTTGGGTCCGTTCCTTGCAGCGACTTCAGCACCTGCAGCAACTGTACGAGCATATCGCCATTGTAAGGCTGACTTTTGGTCAGGGCATCCAGTTTGCCAAGCAGAACGGCCAACTGTCCGTCTAGTTTGTACCTGGCACCCAGCACTTGTACGTTCATTGTCGCCGCCAAACGGTAGCCGGGGTTGATTTGAAGGGAGCGGTTGAGGTACCGTTCGCTGTCTTCGAGCCAAGCCATGCGTTCCGCCGGAGCGGCATTTTCTTGTTTTAAAAACCGCTCTTGATACAGCATCGCACCGTAGTAGTAATTAGCCCGGTAACTGTTTTTCGAAGTCAGAACAGCCTTTTCCACCAAACCGGCTCCGTTTCCGCCCCAGTCCGGCACTCGAACAAGGGTGCGCCAGGCGAAGAGTACTGCTACTACGCCCAGCAGTACCGTACCGATCAACCTGGATTTTTCGGTGCTTTTTTCGAGCCACTTCGGGAGCCTTTCGGCAAAGAGCCAGGCGATTAACAGTCCGAATCCCAAGGATGGCATATACAGGTAACGTTCGTTCATGAACGTACTTGTGCTCACAAAAATGTTCGAGACGACACTGAGGGTGAGCAGGTAAAAAAGCACCGCATAGGCCAGTGTATTCGTTGCTGAAACATCAGTTTCCGAGCCGTTGCTCGCCCGGCATGAACTGACTTGACGTACAGCCCATACCCCGCCAATCAGGTACAGGCACAGTGCGGACAAGGAGCGCCAATCGGCCCAGGTAACCTGGGGCACATGGTACGGGTAGTAGTCTATCGTGAGCGGGTGCGGGAAGACAAGCAATTTGAGGTACCAGCCGAGCGTGAGAAAAATCGTAGCAAACTTATCTCCAGGACTCATACCCATGAATGGGTCGAGCACGAGTTCCTTTACCGGGTTTTCTGGCCGGATGATGTAACCGAGGGCTTGATAGCGTACAAAAATGAATAAAATAGTCACGCCCAGCAGTACAAGACCCACATTTACGATTCGCCCAAGCGGAATTTTTGAAAACATCCAAAGTGTCAAAGGCACGACTGCTACAAATGTTGCTGTATTTTCCTTGGACAATAAGCCGAGGAATAGTGCCAGGCCCGAATAAGCCAGCCAGCGGTTTTGGCCCGAATCAAAAAAACGCATGGCTGCGTACAGGGCGCCAAGGCTGGCGAGCAAGGCCAGTATTTCGTCACGGCCTTTGATGTTGGCCACCACTTCCGAGTGAAGCGGGTGCAATAAAAAAAAGGTAGATGCCCAAAATGGCAGTCCCGCATACCAGGCTTGGCGGGAATCTTTGGCGAAAAGAGCGACCAAGATTCGGTATAGCAGCACCCCAGTGGCTGCGTAAAGCAGGACATTGACTGCATGGGAAATGCCAGGCTGATTTTTGCCGAAAAGCATGATTTCCAAGGCATACGTCAGCAACGGCAACGGACGGTATCGCCCGCCTTCGTACATCAGTTTGGGATCTTTGTAGTAACCAAGTAAGCTGTCATTGGAAAAAATTTCGCGCAGGCCGGCCAGCCCTTTTTGAACAAATGCATTATCCCAGAGAACAACCTGGTCGTCTTGCAGGTATCCAAATACCACGGTCATGCCATACAACGCCAGGACTATTCCGACCAGCAGCAAGGCAGGCATTCGATGACCCTGGAAAAAAGCAGGCTCGAAAAAATTAGTGGCCTGGTGTTGGTTCGCCCGAACGGGCGAGGGCGAGGGCCGGTGTTTGGCCGATGGTTTGGCGAGTTTTTTTGCAGCCATGCGGATTCAGGCAACTTTGGTTAACAAAAAACCGTCTCTTTGCCAGCAATCGGGCACGGTCTTCGATTGTTTCATTTTAAAAAAAGCAAAAGTAGATGAAAAAACATGTAACCATCCTCCTGCTCGCCGGTCTCGCTTTTTGTATGATGACCGCTTTCCAACTTCTTCCAAAAACAACGGTTCGCCCAGCCAACCTGAAATGGTACACCTGGGAAGAAGCCTCGGCTTTGAACAAAACCAAGCCCAAGAAAATTTTCGTGGACGTGTACACCGACTGGTGCGGCTGGTGTAAACGTATGGATAAGTCCACTTTCTCCGACGAAAAAGTAGTTGCGTACATGGCTGCCAATTTTTACCCAGTCAAACTCAACGCCGAGCAACGGGAAGACATCGTGTTCAACGGCGAGACATTTAAATTTGTGGAAACAGGCAATGGGAAAGGGGTCAATACCCTGGCTTATGCGCTTCTCGACGGAAAAATGGGCTATCCATCCATGGTCTACCTCAATGAAAAATACGAGCGTATCATGATTTCTCCTGGTTACAAGGAATCCGTTGACATGCTCAAGGAACTGCGCTTCGCTGCCGAAGACAAATACAAGACCACCGATTGGGAGGTGTATAAAAACCAGTAGTGCACTTCCTGCCGGGCAACTTCAAAAATGCCACGCTGACCAATGTTAAGCACTGGCTAGTACCTTGACGATGACCTCGGTCAAGATTGGGCAACCAGTTTTTTTCGGTCATTGGTAATACGGCAGCCACTTGCACTCTTGGATGATTTTTTTGTAAAAGTCCGCGTTTTGGAAGCGTTTCAGCCTATCGTAGTAACCCCGGTAGGCTTCTGGCAACACTGGAACAAACCGGCTGCCGGGGCGGTAGGTACAGTCGGGGTGGGCAAACCACTGTTTTTGCTGACATCGGGCAGCCATGAACGCCGCGCGAGCGGCTAATTCGGGGTTGCGCGCTTCTGCAAGTGCTTTCTCAAAAAAACCAAGGGCGAGGCTGACATCGGTGTTCTCGCGATTGCCGTGCGGCGAGTTAAGCAGGGGAAATATAGGCCCTTGTGCGAGCCGGTTCCAGTTGTGCCCGCTGCGATAAAAATCCATGACTTCCCATTCATAGCCGAAGTACGACATGTTGTAGTACCCCAACCCGCAGAGGTAAAAATACCAGGATCCGACCGGGTCTTTCATAGCGACAGCCGCCTTGCCCCGAAACTCGTACACCATTAATTTTTCTACGATTTCCCGACGGGTTAGCGTCAGGGAGTCGGAAATCGGGCGGTGGATTTTTTCATCAAATACTTCTTTGAACGGGCTGAATTTCGGCATTCGGCCGTCCTCTGATCCCGGTATTTGGCGCAACACCGACAGGGCCGCTTCGGGCTGGCCTACGCTGAACAAGTATGCCCCCTTGATCTCCAGCAACCTGGCAATAATCTGATTGGGGTTGGTATCAATCTGCATAGCCTGCTCCAGCATGGTCGGGTCACTGGAACGGGCTACGTTCAGCAAGTCGTCCAGCACATCGGGGCGGGGGTTGTATCTGATCGCTGCCGGGGCGTAGGCTGCCAATATGGCCTTGCCCGGGTGGGCGCTTTCGGCATAGCGAGCCGATAGAAAATCCTGCAGAAATGGCTCGAAACTGGGCACCGTTTTGAACGTATCGTAGCTACGGATGCGAAAAGCAACCTGGTCCGCCGAGGCCGACGAACCATCGAGTTCGAGAATTTCCCATAGTAACTCCCATACATCAAGTTGGCGGAGCAGCACCTGATCGTAGTCTTTGTTTTTTTTCAAATCGCCGCGCAGCAACTCGAACGATTTTTGAGCTGCGTAACCGTCGCCAGCCAGTAATTCGAGGTAGCAGGTTACGGCCCTCCAAAGTAGTGGATTGGGCGTATGGCCGTCTTTGGCTACCCGGCGTACTAATTTTTGCAAACTGATCAGGCGTTTGGCTGCTGTTTCCCGTTGTTCCACTCGACGCTTGACTGTGTACTTCCGATCGGTCACAGGCGTGCGCAGGAATACCCGTTCCAACTGTTGTACGGTACCCACCAGCATTAGCTCCAGGTGCGGGCTTTCCGGGTCGAGGCGATAAATCGTTTCCAGATCTTCCACCAGATAGGTTCGGGAGGTGCCCGCTCGAAGCAGGTAGATCGTGGCACGTTCGACATCGTTTTGGCACATACGCAACACCTTCGCCCATTCGGCTTCGCCGTTTAGTTGAAAACTGCGAAAAGCCTGCACGCGCTTGGATTTGCAGTAGCGAAAAATGAGGGAATAACGGTAGGCGGCATCGGCAGATTTTCCCAACTGTTGTAAAGCGCCAGCGAGGTGCCCCAGTGTCCAAAAATAGACGATGCTTGGTTGTTTGCGGTCAAACTTGGGATACAGGTAGTTGTACAGGTCTACCGTGAGTTGCCACTGCCCGGCATAATGGGCCAACCGGACGATTTGATAGGCGTAACGCTGGCGGAAAAAATGTGACTTTGTTGCTAAAAATCGCGCCTTGCCTTCCTCAATCAGGCTCAGCATAAATTCCTTGTCGCGCTCGGCACGTGCCCAGCCACCGCCGTATGCCACCACATGCGGTTCGCACTGTTTGGCAAACACGAGGTAGTCCAGTGCTTCGGTACAACCGTTGAAAGCCAGCACTTCGGCAAAGGTGTTGCCACCTAAAGTGTAGGGAAGTTGCGTGGCTTCGCCTTTCACCACGGCCACATCGCGCAGAGCAAGCAGGTCGTTTTCGCTGGCATGATACACGACGTATTCCACATCAGCAGGCAGTGGCAAGCCACAAAACCGGTCGATCCACTCAGCGATATTGTCTTCCCGTTGGAGGTCTTTACTGAAATAGTACCGTTCGTAGTAGTCGTCCCATGTGGTGAAAAACGGTGCGTAAGCCGCGTTTTTGTTCACGATATCGGGCAGCAAAAACGTGTAGCCCAAAAACTGCGCAGGGCTGGGATCGCACGCGCCCGTGGCGGGCAGGTCGGGCAGGTCGCGGTGAGCGGGCAGAAAACACAATGCAGTGAAGAGCAGTAATAACTGTTTCAAGCCTCGATATTTAGAAAAGTCCGTGCAGTTCGGCTTGCACCATTTCGAGTACCTTACCGGAGTGTTCTTTGTTACTCGAAAAGTCGAGGTTGTCTACGTTAATAATTAGCAGACGACCCTCGCCGTAATTGGTGATCCAGTTTTCGTAGCGTTCGTTGAGGCGTTTGAGGTATTCGATGCTGATACTGCCTTCGTAATCACGCCCGCGCATCTGAATGTGCTCCACCAGCGTAGGGATACTCGCACGCAGGTAGATCATTAGGTCAGGCGGCTTGATCTGGGAGATGATGGACAAGAACAGTTGGGTGTAATTTTCAAAATCACGGCGCTCCATGAGGCCCATGTCGGCGAGATTGGGGGCAAAAATGTAGGCATCCTCATAGATCGTCCGGTCTTGGATCACCGTTCGGTTGCCCTGCTGGATACGCAGCATTTGCTGGTATCGGCTAGACAGAAAAAACACCTGAAGGTTGAACGACCAACGTTTCATATCCAGGTAGAAATCGGCCAGATAAGGGTTGTTTTCAGTGTCTTCGTAATGGACATCCCAGCCAAAATGGCGGGCAAGCATCTCGCTTAGGGTCGTTTTACCAGCGCCGATGTTTCCGGCAATGGCGACGTGCTTAATGAGTGTTTTGTCTGAGGGTAAGGTTCCGTTCATTCCAGTACATTTGTGCGGGCGAAGGTAGGGAAAAGGGCTTACGTTGTTCGTGCATTCCCCGTAGTTTGCCGAGGCAATGTTGCCGATCATCTATCCTTTGCTTGGGGAGGCAAACAAAGCCCGTATTTCACGCCCCGAAAACACGTTCTTCTTCCACAGCCCAATTGTTCAACCGATCATGGCAAACAGTAACGCATCAAAAAACTGGACTTGGCTGCTTATTGCACTGATCGCAACAGCGGGAATACTTCTGGTCGGCTATTTATTATTCCCCGATCTCATTGGTCAACTGGTAAAATGGATCGTTGGCCTGTTGCTTGTTGTCACAGGGCTGGTTTTCAGAAAAAAGCGTTGACCACAGTTCATCAATAAATATTCATCGTTCATAACCGGAATCATGCTAATTTCCATTCAACACCTCAACAAAACCTATATCATGGGCACCGAAAAAGTGGAGGCCCTCAAAGATGTTAGTATCGAAATTGCCCAAAACGAGTATGTAGCGCTCATGGGCCCATCTGGCAGCGGCAAATCCACGTTAATGAACCTGCTGGGCTGCCTCGACTCGCCGACCAGCGGTAAGTACTGGCTCAACGACATCGAAGTGAGCACCATGGATGACGGTGATTTGGCCGAAGTGCGGAACAAACAGATCGGGTTTGTTTTCCAAACCTTCAACCTTCTGCCCCGCTTATCGGCGCTCGAAAATGTGGCCTTGCCCCTTGTTTACGCAGGCTACCCCAAAGACGATCGTTTGGCCAAAGCACGCGCTACACTGGAATCTGTTGGGCTCGGCGATCGGGTGTTGCACAAACCGAACGAACTGTCTGGTGGCCAACGCCAGCGCGTTGCCGTTGCCCGCGCTCTGGTTAATGACCCGGCCATTATTCTCGCCGACGAACCGACAGGTAACCTCGATACGAAAACTTCCCACGAGATCATGGGGCTTTTTGAGCAGATTCATCGCGCTGGCAATACGGTCATTCTCGTCACACACGAAGCGGACATCGCTCTGCATGCGCACCGGATCGTTCGCCTGCGCGACGGACTCGTGGAGTCGGACGAGAAAAACGCCAACATCGCCAGTATATCAAAGTAAGAACTTGAGGTTTTCTTACAAATGGCAAGGGCCAACTCGCTTGTGCGGGTTGGCCCTTGTCTTTGGAATGCAAAAACAGTCCGTTTATTCTTCTGCCATTTCTTGCTTGGCAAACTTCGAGTTGGCGAATTTCTTGTTGAACTTGTCAATCCGGCCTGCAGTATCCACAAACTTCATCTTGCCGGTGAAGAAGGGGTGGCTGTAGGCGGAGATTTCCATTTTCACCAACGGATAATCTTTGCCGTCTTCCCAAGTGATGGAGTCTTTGGTGTTTACGCAGGAGCGGCCCATAAATGCCTCATCGGTGGAAATGTCTTTGAACACGACAATGCGGTAGCTGCTCGGATGGATGTCTTTTTTCATGACTGATAACTATTTGCCGAAAATTTCTTGAATCGAGTATTTTTCCAAATCGGGGTGCGAAGGTACATCGAACATCTCCGTTTTTCCAAATCTACTTTCAAAAAAAGCCGTTTTTCCCGTCATCGTTCAATGCCCCTTAAACACATCCCAGGCAAAACGCGCAACAATCCCTACGACCACTACGAGGAAAACTTTGCGGATAAAACTGTTGCCGCGAAGTACAGCCATGCGGCTGCCGACGTACGAACCGGCAACATTGCACGCCATCATCGGGAGCGCCAAATGGAAGAGCACATACTTGTTGGACAGGAAAAAAATCAATGACGAGACATCAGCAATCACATTTACGATTTTTGAAATGGCTGACGAAGAAAGGAAACTATAACCGATTAAACTCACAAACCCGAAAATCAACAGGCTGCCTGTGCCTGGCCCGACAAAACCGTTATAAAAGCCCAGAGCCGCTCCAATACCTGTAGCCCACCAAACTATTTTTTGGGGAGGCACGCGGAAGTGTTCTTGTTGCCCAAATTCTTTTTTTCGATACGTGTACACAGCGATAACCACTATGAGGATCAGCATGACCGGTTTGAGTACTGACGAAGGTAACAGACTCTGAACCGTAGCGCCGAGGTAGGAAAACAGTGCCGCTGCACTTCCTGCCCAGAGTACAGTTTTCCACGGAATTTTCACGCTTTGAGCATAATTCCAGGCAGCCACCGAGGTTCCAACGGCAGATGCCAAGCGGTTGGTACCGATCACATTGGGTACCGACAACTGGGGATACAGGATAAAAAACGCCGGAATCTGAACCAGGCCGCCGCCGCCCACGATGCTGTCAATGAGCCCGGCCACAAAAGCGAAGGCGCAAAGGATGTAGATTTCCATGCAGGATACTATTTGTTGAGTCGAAAAATATTGCCCTTAGAATAGCAGGAACGGCAGCGCGGCTCGTACTGCTCTTTTTCACCGAGTAAGATCACTTCGTCGCCAAAAGCCAACCGGTAGGAGTGCGTAGCGAGGTTGCCGCAATGCACGCAAATGGCGTGTACCTTGGTCACATACTCGGCTTGAGCCAAAAGGGCTGGCATGGGGCCAAAAGGTTGTCCTCGATAATCCATGTCCAAGCCGGCCACAACCACTCGCACACCGCGCAGGGCCAATTCCTGACAAACTTCGGGCAGGTCAGCATCAAAAAACTGGGCTTCGTCCACGCCTACTACGGACGTTTCAGCATTGATTTCCAATAGGCGCTCTGATCGTTCAATCGGGCAGGCCTGTACGGTGGAGGTATCATGCGAAACAATGTCAGAGGCATCGTAACGGGTGTCCAGAAGTGGTTTAAAAACTTCCACTTTGAGGTCAGCGATCCTGGCGCGTTTGAGGCGGCGGATGAGTTCTTCCGTCTTGCCTGAAAACATACAGCCACAGATCACTTCGATCCAGCCAGCGCGCTGGCCCTTGAAATGCGGTTCGAGAAACATGGACGCAAACGTATCGAAAAATAGGGAAACACGATCAGGGTTTGTCGTTCTGAATGATACTGCTTTTATTTGCGCAGAAAACAGCCCTGATAGCTATCCCAACTAGGAAAATTCTAAACCCGTAACCGACAAAATCGAACTACTTTAAATATGGATTTGCAAAAAGCAAAAATCTTCCTCGACAAGATCTCCCGTGAGCATGTCCGCATGAGCAAAGACCCGGACAACATCATGCGCATTGATGTGGATATCATGCTGTCGTATATCCGGGACTTGTACGATGCTGTACTTTCCGAGGCTACAAGCCCCGCCCCAACGCCCCGCCGAGAGTCAGCCCCACCGCCTCCCCCACCCCCTCCAGTACCTGTGGCGCCAGCGCCAGTTATCGCGGCGCCTGCTCCGCCGCCGGTAGTGGCTGAGCAGGCGCCGCCGCCCGATGAGCGACCCGCTCCCGCCCCGCCGCCGCCCGTGGTTATGGAGGCGATTAAAGCCGAACCGCTGCCTGTTGTCAAACCCCAGGCTCCGCCAGCACCGGCATCAGCCCCCAGCTTTCCGGCAGCGTCACCCGATGCCGAGGCACTTTTCGAGTACAAGCAAGCTGTTGAATTATCCGATAAGTTATCGAACCTGCCCATCCCCGATCTGCGCAAGGCCATCGGCCTTAACGATAAACTACAGCTCACCCGCGAACTATTCGGTGAAGACAACTCGGCCTTTGACAGCGCCGTTAACGCCTTGAATTCGTTCTCGTCCATGGATCAAGCCAAATCTTTCCTGATCGATCAATGCGTGATGCGATACCGTTGGACAGACAAAAAACGGCTCGAAATCGCTAAAAATTTCATTAAACTGGTCCGCCGCCGCTACAGTTGATGCGCGTACTCGTAGTCGGGCAAGGTATAGCAGGTACCGTGCTAGCATGGACGCTCCGACGCATGGGCGCAGATGTTCGCGTGGCCGATTCTGATTTTCCCAACACGGCGTCCAGTGTCGCCGCCGGAATCATAAACCCTGTTACGGGCAAGCGCTACGTCAAGACCTGGCGATATGACGATTTTTTTCCCGCCGCCAAAGCAGCATATACTGCTATACAAGCCGAACTGGGCGTGACCGTCTGGCATGACCAATCCATCCTCCGACTTTTAGAAACCCCTCAAGAGCGCAACGACTGGTCTGTACGTTTGGCCGATCCCGAATATGCCGACTTGCTCGGCGAACGCCCGGATGCCGGGCCCTGGAGCCAGCATTTGGTGCCCGGTTTTGCTATTGGTGAAATACGCGGTGCTGCTCGCGTGGATTTCGGCCTGCTAATATCCTCCTTCCGTAATTTTGTCAAGGATCAAGGCTTTTTTCTTCCACAAAAAATCAACCCGGAAGCAGCCCAAACCTTAATACCAGACTACGATTGCATCGTCTTTTGCGAGGGTTACCGGGGTGCCCAAAACCCGTTTTTCCCTATCCTGCCCTGGCAGTTGTCGAAAGGGGAGGCAATGCTTGTTCGCCTGAAAACCGGACCGGTTGCGACCAACGAAATGCTCAAAAAAACAATCCTGCTGGCCCCTTTGCCCAACGGACTGTGTTGGGCCGGGGCCTCTTACAACTGGACGTTCGACGACAATGGTCCCACGGAATTTGAACAAAATTTTCTCGAAGAGCGACTCGCCCATTACCTTCGATCACCCTACGAGGTGGTGCAGCGTCTGGGTGCCGTCCGACCAACGGTGCGCGACCGCAGACCATTTTTAGGTGCCAGCCAGTCCCACCCCAGTGTTTTCATTTTCAATGGTTTGGGCACAAAAGGTGCCCTGCTCGCTCCGTATTGGTCGGAGCACCTGGCGGAGCACCTGCTTTATGGGAAAGCGTTGGACGGGCAGGTGCGTATTTCAGAGCGAGGAACGGCTATCTGAAGTACAATTCGCCCGTCTATCGCATCAACACCATTTTTCCCAGGCCACCTCGAAAATACCCGTCCAGAGCCGTGTTTTCAAAAAAATCAAAATCAGTTCCGTCGGCTTTTTTTGCTACGACTTGATACAGGTATATGCCGTTGGCCAACTGGTCACCATACTGATCGCGGCCATCCCAACAGAATTCGCTGGCGTGTGTGCCCGCCTGCAGGGGGCCAAACTCGGCTTCGGTCACCTCGCGAACCACGCGCCCGCTCACGGTCATGATCCGGAGACGAAAATGGCGTGGCGTTTCCGAGCCTGTCAGGGTGTAATAAAAACAGGTGCGTGTTGAAAACGGGTTGGGGTAGTTCAGCAAGTTTGAAATGGACGAGTGCGTGATAACCCGGAAATTCACGGTGTAGTCCAGCGTTCCGGAAATATTACCCGTGGCATCGCGGCCATTCACAATCAGGCGGTAATCCCCATCGTCGGCAAAAACAGGACGCCACTCCAGGCGTGCCCGGTTTTTGCCAGGCAGGTTGCTTGCATCGGCGGGCAAGAACAACAGCGCCGGGTCGCTAAACAACAGCGGATGCACTTTGCCATCCGGACCAAGCCAGCGCAGAGAAAACACGGAGGTGTCGGCCATCGCTAAAAACCTGTTTTCGTCTTTCAATTCCACTACGATGACAGGTTGCGGCGATACGATATCGCCGTCCAAAATATGCAGGCCGTCGAACGTCACATCGAGCAGCGGATTCCTGACATCACGCGCCACCCACACTTCGCGTAGCAGCGTATTGTTGAAATGGTAACGCTCCGGTTGATCATTAGCGGGATTGGCCTCCACCAACAACCGATGCCTGCCTGTACTCGGACGGGTGTCGAACGTCAAAGCCGCGTGCATGGTGTCGCCGGGGAGCAGCGGGCGCAGGCGACGTAGGTTGTCCTGCCCTGCCCCGCCCTCATTTTCGAGTCGAACGCGCACCAGAAGACTGTCAAAAGCGGCATCCGACACGTTGGCAAATGCCACAGACACCCGCCCTGGCTCGCCTTGTTCCAGTGTATCATTTTGCAAAACAAAATACGCTACGGGGTGTAAGGCGCCTTCCGGAACAGGTTCGTAGATCACGCGCAGGTGCAGTGGCTGTGTTGCCGTGCGTTTAAGCGTATCACGAGCAGCGTAGCGCAGTTTCAATACCGGAAATTGACCCGCAGGTATATCCGTGAGCGGCCTGTCGAATGTGTTTTCCAATGAAAAAAGAAGCGTATCGGCCTGCCCCGGACGCACAGCCAGTACCGATAACACCGCCTCATCCGATGTGTCGTCAAACGCCCCGCGCAGCCAGTGCAGCGACTGCCAGGACTTAACCGGCCCGATGGGCGGAGTTTCAAACTGGCCCACTGACCACTTGGCCTGGAACGAGCGCCTCAAGTTTAGTACTGAATCAATGTGAAAAACAGTGGTGTCCTCCGGGTCAAACACAGGATTGTTTTTTTGATAAACAAACCCGTACGGGTGCGGCCCGGTTGTGTAGTCCACAAGTGAACGGGCTTCTCTGGCCCCTTGCATTTCCAGTATTTGAAACAGGTTTTTTCCGTACGAAACCGAGTCGTTCGCCCAACGCCGAGGTGCGTAGCCGAGCGTGTCGTTCCAGGGGTGCAACGCCAAAAAACCGACGATATACTTGTCGGGAATGACCTGCTCCATAAAGTTCATCAGCGCGATGCGTTGTAACGAATCTTGTGTGTTGAACGAAAAAAAAGACCGCGTGCGGGTCGGATGACTATTGTAGGCACTATTGGGCGGATTAGGCACATAATGGCCCGTGTTTGGGTCTTGCAGCATCAGCGCCACACCGCGCACGAGGCCCTGCCCATTGAACCCGGCATCACCGAAAAAGCCTTCATAATACGCATTTTGCATACCGGGAAATTTATCTCGGTCGCGATAGGCTACGTTCATTGTAAGAAAACCCGCATTGTCTGCAAACGCTAGTGCGCGCGTGCTATCCCGGGCTTCAAGGTTGATGAAATTGTCCTCGGCCCATTGGCCAAAATGCGACTGATTCCAGCCGGGTGTACTGCCGGACAGGTAAATAAACGAGCGTTGCCGCCACGGTACTTGCCCATTCACGAGGCTATCGCGCCCTACGCGCCAGTAATACACCGTGCTATCCCGCAGGGTAACTGACGGTTGCCACCGCAACAAGCCGCCCGCTTGCAGCACCTCTCCCGTGTATCGAAACGGGCTGTCAAACGATTCCAACGTGTCCAATTCAAACAAGTAGCGAGTGGGCGCGGCATTTGCATTCAGGGTGGAAGCCCAGAGTGTGGGCAGACTGCTTCGAACGATGCCGTAATTTTCCGGAGCTATGGGCTGCACATCGTTGGCAAATACAAACAACGGAGCGCCCGGCACTCCAGATGCGTCTTCGAGCATATTGTTAAACCGGGCCGATTGTGGCTGCTCATGCAGCGAATCGTCCGGGTTGAGGTTCACGAGGAGGCGGTTTTGACCGGCCTGACTGCCTGCTACTGGCAGTTCGAGTACTATTTTTTTTCGAAAGGCAGGCGCAGGTACGCTATCTATTAGCCGGAACAGCATGGAGTCGTTCGGCAGTCGCTGCTTGATGGCGAAGAGCAGTTGCCCGCCCGTGTTTTCACCAATGTTCGCTACATCGAATTCCATGCGTACTGACGGTTGCTCCAGGCTGACGGGGTTGGGATCAAAGCGCACCGATTGGTTGTCTACCACATAGTCTGGCCCCGCGTATTGATGCAGGCGCACTGCCGGATCACCCTGCAGGAGGTTTTGGTGAAGCAAGGCAGCCATGGCCGGGTAACCGGTATTGTTTAGGTCAGCCACGGTATTGGCCATGATTTCTCCGATGGACTTGCCGTAATCTTCTCCGCCAAGGCGTGCGTAGTACCGCTGACCGAAAATATGCAGGGCATCAGCAAAACTGAAATTGACTGAAGCAAAATAAGCGATTGCGCCACGGTCCCGGGCCAGCAAAAACTGCTCACCTATACCTTGTTGCGGTGTGGAGCATAGGCCGGAAAAACAGCCCATAATCATCATCAGCGGGTAACGGCCTTTGTTGTTGTACACCGCCGGAGCACCGATATCAAAATCAACGGCATTGGGCGATGAGTGGCCAAAAATCATCCACACTGATACGCCTCCGTTGAGCAGGTCTAACATCTGCTCGTAACTGGAGAGTTGAATCGGGTCGTTCGAGGTTTTGAAAAATGTATGTACTTCGGCTCCAAATCGGTTGGTGCCGATCTCATCAGACATGCTTTTCGTGTACCCCCGTATGGCCGACGCTTCGCCAGCCAGGCCGCCACTGTTGTGGATCACGCGCTTCATCCAGGCTTTCCCCGCAAGGGTTTGAGGCGCAGTCGCATAGGTTTGTTCGTGCTCGATCACTTTGTCCAGATACCCCCGGATTTCTGAGGGCTTTGTGACTGCAACGCGTCCGACGGGCAGCAGCAAATCAGACAGGCATTTTTCGCGCATGACCAGCAATTGGTCGGCTCCCGGAGAGCCGTAGGTGGGCACAAAAAAAAGAACATCACCCAAGTCTTTTTGCACATCCGGGCGGCGAAACCGGTCGTAGTCCAACCCTTTCCCCAGTAAAAGCAGGTGGCGCGGCGGTGCGGGCCATTGCTTGCAAACAAACTGCACGAAGTTGCGCACCGCCAGCGGGTGAAACCGGACACCATAAGCAAACTGTTCGTACAGTTCGTGTATATCCACCACCGTTACGGTGTGGCCACCACCTGCTGCACTGCGCCGGTAGTCGGCGTAAGCAGCCACGTGATCGGCCCCTCCCTGGGTCGGATCGCTGAATAAAGCAGCGTTGGAGAGGATGATGTAATCGGCTTTTTCGGAACGGTAATCCCGAAACTGCACGGGCTCTACGTTGCTCAAAGTGCGGATACCGCTAGCCGGATTGACAAGCCAAAGCCGTGGGTCTTTGAATGTCGGAGGGAGTAACACTTTCACTAAACCTCCACCGAGGGTCGTTTCGTAACGCCGATTATTAACCACATCGTAAAGCACCGGCACTCCACCGACAAGATTGAACGCCCCTATTTCGAGGTACTTTGGTGTTGTTGTTAATTCTAAAAAAAACTCGGCAGCGGAGGTCGATTCAAAATCGAAAAGGCGCGGGTAGCGAATAAATACGCCAGCGACACTGTTTCGGTCGTTTTGGCCGATTACAGAGGCAAGGCGCACTTTGGTGTCGGAGAACAGCCATGCAGCCGGTATGGTTTGGTCGTGTTGCACCACGCGCCAGTTGTCGAACTGGTCTTCAGCCAGGAGGCTGTCGTTCACCGTCAGGCGCTGGTAGTGCGCATCAAGTCCACAGGCATAGCGCGTTCGGAGGCGGGCATCTGGCCCGTTCGAGAGCAGTTTACGTAGGGGAATGGTTACACTGAAATCGCTGGATTCGTATGTTCCGAATCCTTCGCCGTTGAACCACGAGTACATGACCTCGCTACTGATCCGGCGTTTGAAAAGTGCGTTGCTGTACGTGTAGCCTGCCACCGACCAGCAGTATGGTTCTTTGGGCGGGGCGTTGGTCAGGTCAACGGGCACGGGTGTGTAGCGCAAGGGCAGGCTCGTTGGTTCCTGCACAAGGTAGTAAGCAGCCGTGTCCGTGATCAGACTGTACCACGGATTGAGGTTTTCGGCGTCCGCGTCTTTGAACAGGTGCCGGTCGAGTCCGTCGCGGTTTTTTTCACCGAAAAACTCTACGAAATCCAGCGGGCCGAGTGGGCCGTCGGTAGTTGAAAAAAGGGGCACCTGTTCGCCGTAACGGTAGAGGCGCAGGTCGGCGGCGGGAGTAGTTGCTACGGGAAAACCAGCGTCGGCAAGCACCTGATACGGAATACGATAGATTCCGTCGTCAGCGACCGGAATACGGTAGTACGTTTTGGCAAAATCTATCCATTCGTTCCCGTAGAGGGTATCGGTGCCGTTCCACATCTGGGCGGAAGCGGCAATGGAAGGTAGGATAAGGAGCGCAAGTAATCGGGTCTTTAGCATGCACGAAGCCGGTTGGGCGGCTGTGCAAAAGTACATTGTGCTGAAGGATCGTGAACCAGGAAATATTTAAAGGCGCTCTTAATTGCTTTGGTTCGGATCAATGCTCAACGAACGTGGCATATCCGTTTGCGATGCGTCTTTCTTGCGGTTGCGCCACCACCAGTACCCGATGGATGCCACCAAAATGTATGGCATGGCCAGCATATACAAGATGCCTCGGTTCAAGCCGGCCCCATCGGTTCCGCCGTTTTTCATATTGGACTCCGCCGACATACGGCACATTGGGCACTGAGCCTGTGCCTCGGTTGGAAGGAAAAGCCATATAGCCAGTAGGAGCACACCTAGTGCCAAGCCGATTTTCAATGCCTTGTTCTTTCGCATAGTGTTTTAGTTTTTAGGCTACTGCCCATAGTAAGGCCTGAGCATCAGGTAACAAATTGGGCCGGTGACGGCTACATAAAGCCAAAGTGGAAAAACCCATCGAGCCATTTTCCGGTGCCGGTCGTACTGATTCGTGTAGGCACGGTTGAACGTCAGCAGTACAAACGGCAGAACGACCGCTGCCAGCAGGATATGGGTGATTAGAACAAAAAAGTAGACGTACCGGATGGCGCCTACCCCGCCGAATTTCGTTTCTGGCGTAGTAAAGTGGTACAATACATACGACAACAAAAACAACGCCGAGCAAATCATCGCAGCGTAAATGGCCCGGCGGTGTGCCAGCACGTTTTTTCTCCGAATGGAGATATAGGCAAAAACCAGAATGACCGCTGTGAGTGCGTTCAGGGAAGAATGTATGGGCGGCAAAAAACTGAAGTCAATGCCGCCGATATCCAACTTTTCTTTTCGACGCATCAGGACGGTTAATGCCAGAACCAACGCAGACACGGCGTACGCCACCCTGTTCAGGCGTTTTTCCAATTGGATATTTTCTTCTGCGGATCGTTCGGTCATGACGGTTATTGATTAGTGTTTGGGTAGCAGAAGCGCGATGTGCTCCACCATCCGTCCGATTTCTTTTTCACTCGTGGCATCGTAGAAGCACCGGATGGTGCCCGTTGAGTCGGCCAGGGCAAAATAAAAATCAGAGGGCCGGACATTGTTTTTTTGGCAAAACAGGTCGTAGGCGTTAACCATTATCGTCTTCCATGACCCAACTGCACCTGTCCAAACCCAGTTGGCAAAATCGGCGCTGGGCAGGGTTTGTGCGTGGGTTCGGAACTCGGCCGAGCCGTGCTGCGCGACCATGACCATCCGGAAGTCGTCGTAAGCATTTCCCGGCTTGAAACCGAATTGCGTGTAAAGCCGCTCTCCGGTGTCCAATATTTTTTTGTTCATCTCGGTGAGATCGGGATTGGAGCCAAAATAGTAGATGACACAAACCTTTTCGGCCAGCATATTCTCTTTCGTGCCATCGGGGTAGATGACTTGTGCTCCCCGGATTTTGCCATAGTTTTGGAGTTCGGCCTGGGCTTGTTTGCGCCATTTCATGCCGCCACTCAAGTAATACCACGAGCCAGCTGGTAACACGACAAGTACCAGAAAGAGTACTGCAGCAATGTATGTTTTACGTTTTTTTGAAACCTGTTCGCTCATATCAATAATGTTGCATTGTTACCGGCATCCAACAAAAAGGGGCGAGGCTTTGTTGCCTCGCCCCTTTTGCGTTTGTCAACCTTTTTGAGGCCAATCGGCACCCGTCAGCAGGTAACCTTGTGGCTGTCCACTCGTCTTTGGGGCGACAACGTTTCTGTCTTTTTCGCGAATCTGCTCCCGGCGTGCTCCCCACGAACTGCCTTCCTGAAAAAAGGCGATGAGCGCCCAAATCAAAAGTGTAGTGGGCAATAGCACGCTTAACATGAGGCCACGCATCTCGTAGGCCATGTGCATGAAGTAAAAGATAATAAAATAGGCTTTGTACAGGGAAAAGCCGATCATTAGCAGCATGTACAGGTAGTGGCCAAAGCCTTCGGCAAAACGGATACTATGTACAAGGTGCCCCTTGGCCAAAAGGGCTACGAGCACTTCGATGATTGTGATGGCACCGAGCAGCATAAGCCCCCGAAATACCAGGGCTTTTTGTTCTTCGTATGATTGATGTCCAGCCATATTTTTTTACAAGTGAGATTGCGTTAGTTAATGATTCAGCGGCAGTTGGGGAAATCAGAGCAGGTAGAATACAAGGAACACAAACACCCACACCAAGTCCACGAAGTGCCAATACAGGCCAATTTTTTCCACCATTTCGTAACCGTTTCTACGGGCGGCGTACACACCACTCGCGGCATTTATCATGATAATGGTCAAAAACAGTACGCCGGAAAAAACGTGAAACCCGTGGAACCCCGTGATAAAAAAGAACAGGGCACCAAACGCTTTAGGGCCAAATTCTACCTGGCGCTTTTCAGATCCATACGGGCCGTTCTTGTACTGCACAGTAGGCACATCGAACGCGCCTCCGTGCTTGTGCAACAAGTAGTTCTCACCCTTGGAAAAGGTTTTTGCAGAGCCGTCCGGGTTTTTGGCTTCCGTCCCATCTGCGTTCAGGTACACCCCGTCGGCAATATGTCGGCCAAAGGGATTGACCGAAACAGTCACGTTCTCTTTGGCTATGAGCGTGGTCCATTCATACGCTTGCGATCCCAAAAACGTGGCACCGCCGAGGATGGTAAGGAACATCCAAAAAACAACACCTTGACGGTTTTCACGATGGCCCTCTTGCACGGCCCGCACCATCGTGACCGAACTAAAAATGAGGACAAACGTCATGAAGGTCACAAATATCAGCGGCCAATGCGCATTCACGAACGGAAAGGACGCGAACACAAAATCAGCCTCCGGCCAGGTCGGCGTACTAAAACGCAGGGAGCCATAGGCGATCAAAAAGCCGGCAAACGTAAAGGCATCCGACAACAGGAAGTACCACATCATCAGTTTGCCATAACTGGCTTTAAAAGGCACTATGCCGCCTTCCCAGTTGGCTGTTGCATTGTCTTGGTGGTCGTCGTGTGTGTGTGATTCGTGTGCAACGGAAGTATCTGCCATGTTCAGCGAATATTGAAAGTAATGGGAATTTTAAATGTTGGGCGTTCAGTAGGATTGGATCAAAAAAAACATAAATAGATATACCCAAAGGGCATCAACAAAATGCCAGTAGTGTACGACCAATTCGAAGCGGAGGCGGCGGCGCGGGGTTGGTTTGAAAGGCAGTAAGTGTGCATGTGCCATCGCCACTACCAAGGCGGCAACGCCGCCAAGAACGTGCGCTGCGTGCAAACCGGAGATCACATACACGAACGAACTGGAAGGATTTGTCGTAAACGTAGCACCCATGGCTGTCATCGCGTTCCAGCCCATGTATTGCAGCACCACAAATGCGATGCCGAGCACAAATGTGACCGCCAACAACGACTTGTATGGTTTTTCGGCACCCTTCAAAAAGGCCCGATAGGATGCGTGCAAGGTCACACTGCTCGCCACGATCACGAGGGTGTTCATGAAAAAAATGTCCGGCAACTTGAACTCGTACCAATTGCCGGCGGCACGACGCACGACGTACGCGCTCGTGAACGCCCCGAACATCATGATGATCGTGGCAATGGCTACCCACAGTGCAAATTTGTGGGCGTGAATTTTATTATGGCCGTATTCGGTTGACACCGTATTCATTTTCAGCGTTTAAATTTTGTCCAACAACACTACAATCAATGACAATGGTAAGTGCAGGAACGAAGCAAACATCTGGCGGCGGGCTGCATCACGCGAGCATGTGCGGTACAACTGCCAGCACCGATAAGCAAAAAAACTATTCACAAGAATCAGTGCCACTGTGGCCGTCGCTCCAGTGAAGCCGATACCGTAACCGATGACCGCACTGGCTACCATCAGGACACAAAACAAGAGCGAAAGCAGTCCCGTTGTCTCGTTTTTCTCGCCATTTCGCGAAGGCAACATGATGAAGCCCGCGCGTTTGTAGTCCTCATCAGCAAGCCAGGCAACCGCCCAGAAATGCGGAAACTGCCACAGAAACTGAATTGCGAACAACATCAGGGCTGTGGATGTCAGAACACCATCCCATGCGGTGCAACCGATGACCAGGGGCAGAGCACCTGGAACGGCACCAACGAGCACCGCCAGCGGCGACCAACGTTTGAGCGGCGTGTAGATAAATGCATAACTGATGAGCGACAACATGCCCAAAAAGCCTGTCAGCGGATTAAAATAGGCAAGGATAGTCACTCCAAACAGAGCCATTATGCCAGCCCCCAGCACGGCAGCCGAGACACTCATGCGGCCCGTTGCCACTGGCCGGTTGGCTGTCCGGGGCATCAGGCGGTCGTAATCGCGTTCCAGAACCTCGTTCAGCGCATTGGCCGCTCCTGTTACAAAAAAACCACCAACAGCCAACAGCATCATTCCCAACCAGCCAGCCTGTCCGCCGCTCGCAATCGCGTACGACATAAGCGCCGAGAACAAAACCATGAGGGTAAGTTTGAACTTGACCAACAGGCCAAAATCCACAAATCCCTGCGTCAGGTTTGCCCAAATCGTTAATGGCTGTGCTGAAGTATTAGATTGCAAAACTTGAATTTTTTATTTGTTTGGTTACAAACGGCGTAGCGAGGAAAGTATCAATGTCCGAAATCGTGTTCGCCGTCTTTGAGTGGAATATACTGCGGGATGTACTCTTCGCCGCCTTTTCCATAGTCGTAAGCCCAGCGTTGAACAGCCGGTATGTTACCTGGCCAGTTGCCGTGTCCTGCGTGGATAGGTGTCGTCCACTCCAGAGTATTGGCCCCCCAGGGGTTTTTCTCCGTCACTTTACGTCCACTGAAAATCGAATAGAAGAAGTTGATCACGAAAACGACCTGCAGGAAAAAGACCACAATGGCCGCCACGGTTATAAACTGGTTCAATTCTGTGAAGTGCTTGAACGCCTCAAACGAAGCACCGCCGTCGTAGTAGCGACGCGGTACGCCCGCCATACCCGTGTAGTGCATGGGCCAGAAGATTGCGTATGCACCAATAAGTGTACCCCAGAAGTGTACTTTGCCGAGGGTTTCGTTCATAAACCTGCCAAACATCTTCGGGAACCAGTGGTAGATACCCGAGAACATGCCGAAAAAGGCAGCAATACCCATCACAATGTGAAAGTGGGCAACTACAAAATAGGTGTCGTGCAATTGGATGTCAATGGCCGAGTTGCCAAGGAAAATACCCGTCAAACCGCCCGAAATGAACATGGAAACAAAGCCCACCGCGAACATGCTCGCAGGATTGAAGCGGAAGTTAGAGCCGTAAATCGTTGTAATCCAGTTGAACACTTTCACCGCCGAGGGTACGGCAATGATGAGCGTGAATACGACAAAGAAGTTGCTGATAAATGGATTGACCCCGGACATGAACATGTGGTGCGCCCAAACGATGAACGACAAAAATGCAATGGCTAAAATGGAAAGCACCATTGCACGGTAGCCGAAAATCGGTTTGCGTGCATGCACCGACAAAACCTCCGAAACAATGCCCATAGACGGGAGGATGATGATATACACCTCCGGGTGGCCGAGGAACCAAAATAAGTGCTGAAACAGTATCGGGCTGCCGCCTACGCGGTCAAGGATTTGTCCGCCTACCACGATTTCGCTCAGGTAGAACGACGTTCCCATACTGCGGTCGAACATGAGCAGCAGCACACCTGACAACAACACCGGGAACGACAACACGCCCAAGATAGCCGTGACGAAAAATGCCCAGATCGTCAACGGCATCCGCCACAGGTTCATGCCCTTGGTGCGCATATTAAGCACCGTGGTCACATAGTTAATGCCACCCAAAAGGGCGGAAACAACAAACAGCGCCATAGCCACGATCCACATAGTCATACCGGCTGCAGAACCGTCGGAAGCCTGTGGAAGCGCACTCAACGGCGGATAGGCCGTCCAGCCACCGGAAAACGGGCCGGTGCTGAGGAAGAGCGAAAGGAACATGACAATACTGGCCAGAAAGAAAAACCAGTATGAAAATGCGTTCAGCAGTGGCGAAGCCATATCGCGAGCGCCCACTTGCAGCGGGATCAGGATATTGGAAAACGTGCCGCTAAGGCCAGCCGTCAACACGAAAAAAACCAGAACCGTGCCGTGGATCGTCACCAGAGAGTAGTAAAACTCCGGGTCCAATTTGCCAATACCCGCTTCGTTTACCTGAATCCACTTGCCGAGGATGGGGCGAAGCCAGGCCATATCGGCCTCTGGGAAGCCTAATTGCAACCGGAACACGATGGACATGGCTGCTCCTATGAGCGCCCAAAAGATGCCCGTTATCAGGAACTGCCGGCCGATGATCTTGTGGTCGGTGCTGAAAATGTACGTCGTCAAAAAGTTCGACTGGTACTTGTCGCCATGAGGATGTTCGTGGAAATGGTCGTCTAAGCCCTGTTCGTGGGTGAGCTTTTCTTCCAACGTATCGGCGGCATTTGCTGCGTGAACCATAGCCTGTTAATTTGTATTGTTTGAACTTTCGTTGGTACGATGTCAGTTGAAAAAATAGGTGGTTATTTGGTCGGTGCCGTACCCGTGGTGTCTTGTGCCACAGGCGTTACCGGTTCCGTTGGGTCAATATCGAGCACTTTGCCCATGTTTGGATCCCCATCTTTGCCTCGAATTTGCGAAACGTAGTACGACTTTTCGTTTTTGTACCAGTTATCAAATTCTTCCTGAGACACGACACGCAAGATGCGCTTCATCGAGTAGTGACCCTTTCCGCACAGTTCGGCGCAGGCGAGTTCGTATTCAAATGTTTCCCAGCGCTTGGGACCAGCCGGGTCTTTCGGATCGGATGGTTCGTTGTATTCCGGAAATTTGCTCAATTCTGTGCGGTACTCGGAGGTGGTTTTGACCGGCGTGAAAACAAAGTACGTGGGCATGCCCGGCACAGCGTCCATTTTTACTCGGAAATGCGGCAGGTAAAAATTGTGCAATACGTCCTTGGCAAGAATCCGCACGCGCACTTTTTTACCCACAGGCAGGTACAGCTGCTCACTAGCGATCACATCGTCCCAGTTTTTCCGGTCGGTAAAGTCTTGCCCAACCTGGTTGTTGGCTGTAGTGAGTTTGTAATCACGCGTGCCAAGTTTGCCATCGGGGCCGGGGTACCGGATGATCCAGTTGAATTGCTGGCCAATGGCTTCGATCTCGATGTAGTCTTTGTCGGTGGGGCTAATATCTGCCATTACCGTGTTCCAGGCGTTTAGGCCCTGCACCACGAGGTAGGTCATTACTACCGCAGGCACTGCCGTCCAGATCAATTCCAGGCGGTTGTCGTGCGAAATAAATTCGGCTTTGCGGTTTTCGCGCCAGCGATATTTATAGCAATACCAGAAAAGTGCGATGTGCGTGAGCACAAACACGATGCCTGTAAAAATCAACGTGACATCAAACATGCCGTCCAATATGCTACCGTGTTCGGACGCAGAGGCGTGCGGGCCGTAGCCCAGCATCTCGTTTTTGTAGTGCCATGCAGACACAAACACCGCTACCAAAAACACAACCAGAAAGCCGACCGAAATCCAGCCGTTCCATTTGCTGCTGTCGCTCATCACCTCGCGGTCGCCCTTGATCTGGGCAGTGAGCTCGGTGACTTTGCCGATTTGAACCAGCACGATCGAAATTAGAATGATACAAAGGACAATGATAAGCGCTGTCATCGCGAATATTTTTTCTGAAAACTCAATGGTAGTTGATAGGTCTGGTCAGGTGGAGTATTGTCAGGTATGTATTGCAGGTCAATGATGTCCATGTTCGTCACCACCCTCTTCAGGGATATAAGCCCCCGTAGCGTGGTGCAGGCTCTCTTCCAGGAATGGGTCTTTTCGCGGCAACAAAGGAGCGCGCTCCAACTGACGGAAGAAGAAAAACAGAAACAGGCTGAGGAAACCGATCATAACACCGATTTCTTGAAAACCCGGTATCGTATAGCCCAACTTGAAACTAGTTAGCCCATCATCGTGATGTGCGTCTCCGTGGTCGGCATGATCACTTTCAGCGTGGTCATCATGGGTAGCAGCCGTTTGGCCATGCTCGCTTTGCATCTCGTGGGATTCGGCTGTAGGTTCACCGACCAAGGTGTCGGAAACCGTCGTTTCATCGGGAGCGGCAGGCTGCGTTTCCACTGCGCCGGGCATGGGTGCTGCTTCGGTATGTTTGTTGAGTTTACCTTCGGAAATCTCTCTAGACTCGTGCGCAGCGATGCGTGCACCCGGCTTGATCATGTAGAAAAAGTCCCACCAGTGGCCAAAAAACACGATTATACAGACGAAGGCCATGGTGCCGACCTTGCGTTTGTTATCGTTCCGCATCAGGATAAGAAACGGTGTCACAAAGTTGAGCAACAGGTTACCCCAAAACAGTACCGGATAGTTGGCCATCCGCTCCTTGAAGTAGATGGTTTCCTCACCAATGTTCGCGTACCAGATCAACATGAACTGGTCGAACCACAGGTAGGTCCAAAACACACTGATACCAAACAAGTACTTGCCTAGATCGTGCAAATGTTCCCGCGATACATACTCCATATAGCCCTTGGACTGGAGGTACAGGATGAGCAGAATCATAAGGGAAAGTCCGCCCAAAAACACCGAAATAGTGGAGTACCAGGCAAACATGGTGGAGTACCAATGCGGGTCAATAGACATCATCAGTTCCCAAAGAAATACAGTGCTCAGGAATCCGCCCAGGGGGAGAAAAGTGGCCGCCCATTTGCGCTGCTTCTTGTAATAATCAAAAGAAGCAGTCTCATGGTCATCTTGTTGTACTGAACTTTGGCGCAGTTTATAGGCCCAGAAATACCAGATTGCCAGGATGCCGACCGTGCCGAAGGTGAAAAATGCCGGGCTGAGGAAGCCGCTTTTGCCAGCGATGATTTTGTCGTACAGTACGTTCGTAGGGTCGGTGATGCCCGGCACGCTCCAGTGGTACAGGTGGTGAAAATGCCCCCATACACCGACTACAATAGCCAACAACAAGACTATGCCGATCAGCATGAACTGGCTCATGGCCTCCCACACTCGTTTTACGGCAGTCATCCAACCGGCAAAAGCAGTGATCTGGGCACACATGAAGAACATGGCCGTAAAGGCTATTCCGGTGAAATAGACGGAATTGTGCAGGTAGTTGGTCCAGAAGCGCGTGTGGTACTCATCGTCGCTCATGGCTGACCAAACGAGGCACAACACACCCAGCGCCATCCCGATCATCAGGTTGCGCTTCAGTTTGCCGTCAAATACATATTGCGTATTCAGATTCATATCGCAGGACCGGTGCAGCACCGGAAATTTTGATGTTCACGATTTGTTTTGGTGCCCGGGGTTTATTCGTAAGGCAGGTTTTTACTTTTGGCCTGCAGGGAGCGCACATAATGGATCACCTGCCAACGCTCTTCGAAAGAAAGTTTGTCGGCGTAGCCGCCCATCACATTTTTTCCATACATCATGGCAAAGTATAAGCGTCCATCGCCAGCAGCCATCAGTTCGGCATCAATCAGATTCTTGGGTTGGGCCGGGTACTTGGTCTCCGGGTTCGCAGCAAGCCAGCCCTGGCCGTCACCCTTGTCCCCGTGACAGATGCCACAGTAAATATTGTACAGCGGTTTGGCGCGATCAAGACCAGCCTTTGTGATTGGAAAAGGGTTGGCGGTGATTTCCTTTTCGCACCGCAGGCGATCCTCTTCGGTGTTTTGGTAGTAAAACGGAACCTCGCCGTTCACAGGTGCTGCAATGGCGTTTGGTGCGTTTTTGCCGCGAATGACATCCATAGCCGACGCGCCAGCGTAAAACACGCCCGTGTATCCGCGGGCAATGGTACCCTCGACCTTGCCGCGCGGCTGAGACAGATCTGCTTTAGCAAACGTGCTCTCGTTGTTCCAGTGATTCCACACATACTGGTTCAGGACGTTGGCCTCATACGAAACCGCATGGTACATGTCCGGCATATATTCGTGCCCGGTTTTGTTTTTGCCGGCCGGTGAGCACACCGAAAAGAGCCAGGCAAACAAGGCAATTCCGATGATGGCGCCGATTGCTTTTTTCATATTTTGATGTTTTTTTAGACTTTGGGCACCTGTGGAGTCCAAAGTTTAAATATTTTATTTCTATGTTTTTTTAGTTCAGTTGTATAGCGATCTCATTGTTTGCAAAAGAGGGGTGCATCCACAGTTGGCAGTATTTAATTTCAGTTGCGTTGTATGAGAAATTGAGTAGATGCTACTTTCCCGTGCTGTTCAATTTCTTCATCGGTTTTTTCAACCGTTTCACATGAAGATGGGGTATTCTCTTGGGCAATCAATGGAATTATTGACCAAAGAAGGAATAGTAAAGCGAACAAGAATTTGATGAGCATGGTTATCGCATTTTAATTTTTTGTGAAAACAATGAAATCAATATACTGTCCATCATGGTATATACTATCGTTGAACATGACCTGTAAACTTTCGTAGCAGATTACATCTTCCGTCAGTTTGAACCGGTACCTAAATGTAATGGTATCAATATCATCTTTTGGATGCCCCTGATTGTCGGGAAGGAATAATAAAAACTGCCGCATAACTTGGGTATCTAATGCTTCACCATAATCATCTGGAATGAAAAAACCAATACGGCCGTTTGATTCGATTGATAGTTGATTTGGGAGTGTCCCGTCAAATTTGGCAACATAAACTGAATCTGAAAGGTACCTTGCTCCCCACTTGGCAATTTGATTCACTCCATATTGGTCAACAAGTCTGAACGTGAATGTTTCATCTTGAACATGAAATCTGCATACTTCCTTTTTTTCGCAAGAAAAGTGAACTAAGAAGCAGGAAAACACCATTGCAAAAGGTGTGATGAAAGTGTTTTTTTTTTCATATCCTGCTGGTTTAAAAATGAATGATTACTCTATTATTTATGGATGTTGGTTCGGCCAGATAAAGGTAGCAAGCCTATTTTGTCCGCCAATCATTCCCCGATAAAAACTTGTCATCTGTACAGATCGTCGTGCGGAAACCTAATGGCTCAAAGCATTTTCACATTCACCTCAGCGGCACCTGTTTTTTTGAAAAAAGCCTGCAAGCCGGACACGCCCCGTTCGTCGGAGTCGGTCACGTCGAAGGCGATGCAAAACTTGTCGTCAGTGATACGGTGGTCAATAATTTGAGCCTTCACCCCCGGCCACATGCCACAGATGGTGTAAAATGTGATGGTCATGCCCCATGCCGCGAACAGCACTGTCATCTCAAATGTGATCGGGATAAACGACGGGACTGACCAGTATGGCTTGCCACCAAATAACACGGGCCAATCGCTGGCCATAGACCAAGACATAAACCCGAATCCAAACGTAGCGCCGATGGCACCGTAGATGAAACCAAGGATGTGCAGGCGGCTTTCACTCAGGCCCATGATCGGATCCAAGCCGTGTACCGGGAACGGCGTAAGCACGTCCATCACGTTCAAATGATCGTGACGAGCCGTTTTTACCGCGCTTTTCAATTACTCCTCATCGTTGTACAGTCCGTAAAGAACTTTTTTACTTTCAGCAGCCATGATATAGTTTTTATTTTTGTCCGCCTCCGCCAAGGCTCCGGCGGATAAAAGTTTTGCGTGTTGAGTTAGTGTTTTTCCTGCTTTTCGGTTTCATGGCCGTGGCCGTGGCCGTGCGATTTCTTCGCATTTGGCCCTATAAACTGGTCGCCCGCTACCTTCAGAATGGCTTTCACCTCAGCAATGGCCACCACCGGTGCCACACGCGTAAAGATCAGGAACAGGGTGAAGAACAGGCCGATCGTGCCGGTGAACAGGGATATTTCCACCCAAGTCGGGCTATAGTAACTCCACGAAGAGGGTAAGTAATCGCGGGCCAGCGTAGTGGCAATGATAACGAAGCGCTCGAACCACATACCCACGTTGACAACGATGGACAGGAAG
>JBJXEZ010000230.1:0-3573 GCA_046153695.1 Saprospiraceae bacterium | reverse complement strand
GGTAGTTGCGAGTCAAAAACTCATTTCCTGGGCTCCCATAGACACTTTTTTGAGCGTTTAAAATGGCTAAAGTCGAGCTTAGTATATGACCGTCTCCTGTAAGAACAGCTCATTTTGCAGCCCGCGCACTTCCATAGTGACAATGGGACGCCTGCCGGACCACTGTATTTTGAGCAAACCAAAGTTCCGTTTCAGGATCATTTCTCCCACCCGCATACGGTTGGGTTCGCTCAGGCTGTTGCGGATGTGGGTAAGACCGCTGGAGGAAAAATCGTACAGCGGATAGGGTAGACCGGCTATGTCCACCCGGCTGACCTCGGCCATGTGCCGGTCGCCGGACAAGATGAGCGCGTTGGCGGGCTGGGTCTTCACGAGCAGTTGGATCAGGCGTTTGCGCGAGGCGGGGAAGTTGCCCCATTTTTCGTGGCCGTGCTCGTTGGCCAGTACCTGGATGCTGGAGCCGATGATGTGCAGCCGGGCGGGGCTGTTGGTAAGTTCACGCTCCAGCCATGCCCATTGGGCTTCGCCAAGTATGTCGCCATTGGGATTGGGAAAATACCGCTGGTTGGGGTCGGGATCGGGGATAAGTGTGTCGCGGAAGTAGCGCGTGTCCAGGATGATGACCTTGACGAGGTTTTGGCCCTTGCCGAACGTGTAGGACTGATAGGCTCCTTCTTGCTTGCGCACAGGTGAGGAGTAGGGTACGTCGAGAAAATCCAGCAAGCATTTTTTGGTGCCGCGTTTGTTGGGAGTGCCTTTGCCAGCATCGTTTGCGCCAAAATCGTGGTCGTCGTAAACGCCAACGACCGGAGTTTTGTCGCGCATTTTTTTATATTCCGGATTGGTTTTGAGGCGTTTGTAGTGTGCGGCCAGTGCGCGGACATTTGTAGTGTCTGCGTAGATGATGTCCCCCAGCCATACCCACAGGTCGGGGTTGTTAGCCATAACATTGCCCCACATATCTTGCGGCAGGCTCAATTTGTTGCAGGAGCCGAAGGCCAACACCTGCAAGTCTTTGTTCGTGTCAACGGGCCGGGGCGAGAACGCCTCCAGGTCAACGGATTTTTCAGACTCGTCTTCCATTTCCTGTGAAAAAACAGGTGCAGGCGTAAGTGCCAAAAGGACGGCGAACACAGCCGATAGAAAATGCGGGAAAGCAGAATGCAGTTTTATCATTATTAAAACGGGAAAAAGTAGCTGAAGCAGGTTGTCCGTTGATCAGTGGCAGAGTAAACGCGGCTTCGGCAAATATCGTACTAAACAAAAAGCTAAGGCATCTTTTTGCCGCGCCGAGGCGTCTGTGATTGGTGGTGTTTTTTCAGTAAAAACAAAACACCGCCCCACCGCAAACCGTTTTCCTGTCGGCAAAAATGCCGAAAAAGCGCACCTTTAGGCTCACTAAAACGATACAAAAAAACACGAATGCCCACATCAAAATACCTTCTGTTCGTCGTCCTCGCGCTCATCGCCTGCAACTATACTGTCAAGATAAAGGACGGAGCCACGGCGCACGAGCGCAAGCAGTACGACGCGGCTATTCCCATGCTGGAGCGGGATTTCGCCCGCGCTAAAAGCCGCACTGAAAAAGGTCGCATGGCTTACCGAATCGCCGATTCGTACCGCAACACCGGGCGCGACGAAGCCGCTCTTCGATGGTTTGCACTGGCCTACCAA
The DNA here is from genome assembly GCA_046153695.1 of Saprospiraceae bacterium. Lineage (GTDB taxonomy): Bacteria > Bacteroidota > Bacteroidia > Chitinophagales > Saprospiraceae > M3007. Next base: position 1,899 of record JBJXEZ010000230.1, on the reverse strand, counting down.
AACAACTACGGTGCCGAGGCACTAAAAGGTCAAGGCTACACCCTGAAAAAACTGGAACGCTACGACGAGGCGAAGGAGGCATTTAAAAACCTGAGTATTGAGATCGGAAGTCCGTACGAGTACCGCAAGGAAATCGCCGCCTGCGACATTGCTGTAGGCTGGAAAAGCATTTCCGCCGAAAGCGGCTGGACAATCGCGCTGGCACCGTTCAACAGCCCGCAAAACGATTTTTCCCCCACCTACTTCCCAGACGAGCGCATTGTGTTTAGCAGTGACCGCGCCGCCGCCGTCGGAAAAGATGCCTACAAATGGACGGGCAACAAATTTATGGACCTGCTCATAACCGACCCGGAGGCCGCTGCCGCACAACCCTTCGACGTGGGCCTGAACTCGTCTGGTAATGAAGGTACGCTGTGTTTCAACCGCGATTTCTCAGTGGTATACCTCGCCCGAGCGGTCGGGGCGTACAAGGGTGACGACCAGTTTTGCAAAATCTATACCGCCGAACGCACCAGTAGCGGCTGGTCGGAGCCGCGCCCGTTGCCCTTTCAAAAGGAAAAAATAAACTACGTCCACCCTGTGCTCGCACCCGACGGAGCCGCGCTCTTTTTCTCCAGTAACGATCCCGATGGCTCGGGCGGTTATGACCTTTGGACTGTGCGGCTCAACGACAACTTCGAAAACGGCTGGGACGTGCCCAAGCCCCTGAGTCGAAACATCAATACCCCCGGCAACGAGGTGTTTCCCACGTTCAGCGGCGACACCCTCTTTTTCTCCTCCGACGGCCTGCCCGGTATGGGAGGGCTGGATATTTTCCGCTCGTTCAAACTCGAACGCGATGCCTGGTCGACACCCCAAAATATGAAGCCGCCTGTGAATAGCGGTGCCGACGACTTTGGCTTAATTGCGACCAATCAGTCGCGCAAAAACACGCCGCTACAGCCCGGCGACCTGCTTCGATCCGGATACCTCACCTCTAACAGGTCAGGTGGCAGCGGCGGCGACGACATTTACCGCATCGAGCAACGCGTGCCGCTGCCCAAGCCTCCCAAAGTGGACACCACGCCCGTTAAGCCGCTCGTGTTCAAGATGATTCTCGAAGGTTATGTGCTGGAAAAAATCCTGGTCGATCCCAACGACCCCAACAGCCGTGTCCTGGGCCGAAAGCCCTTGCCAGGCGCCAACGTGGACATCGCATTTGGTACCAAAAAACAACTGGTCACTGTGGGCGACGACGGATTTTTCACCCTTGATCTGGCTGAAAACACAGATTACGCCTTTGCCGCCGCTAAAACCGGCTACCTAGCCAACAGCGCCCGATTCAGCACTCGCGGCATACCACGCGACCCCGCCAACCCCGTGCAGACGTACGAGGTGGAAATCGTGCTGGACAAAATCTACCGCAACCGCGAGATCGTACTGGAAAACATCTACTACGACTACGACAAGTGGGATATACGCCCTGATGCTGAGCCTACGCTCAACCGCCTGGCTGAGGTGCTGCGCCAAAATCCCGAAATCCGGATACAACTTGGCAGCCACACCGACTGCCGCGGGAACGATGGTTACAACCAGGACCTGTCGCAAAAACGCGCACAAAGTGCTGTGGCCTACCTCATTGGAAGGGGTATAGATGCAGCCCGGTTGGAGGCCGTAGGTTACGGCGAGTCTCAACCAGCCGTTGGGTGCCTATGCACGCGTTGCACAGAAATGGAGCATCAGGCAAACCGGCGGACAACTTTTCGGATATTGGAGTAAGAAACCGTCAGGGGTTTTCAGACGGTTTCTAAGAATAGGCTTGGCCTCCAGATTAGCGAACTACCGTTACATTCCCTTTGAATGGAGCCACCACGCCGTCGTAAAAAAGGACTTCGGCACGCCATGTATACACACCGGGCG
>JBJXEZ010000259.1:0-22157 GCA_046153695.1 Saprospiraceae bacterium | reverse complement strand
TCAGCGTGTTCTTTTTTGAGGAGGAAGGGCCCCTGGTAAAACTTGATTTCGAACAGGTTGATCGCATGGTCGCTGCGATCGAGCAGTAGGTCAACCTGGATACCACGGCCAAACGCGCTGTTTTTTAGGTAAAAAGCCGATGCCTCGGTATAAATGCCGGAAATGCCCAGTGCCTTTTTTATCGAAGTCAGATGGTTGAGACACATACTCTCAAAGGCATAGCCGCTCCAACTTTTCCACACCTGCGTTTGCGCAAGCCGTTCCCAGGTGCCGGAGCCTTCGCTGCGCTTTTCTTCGATGAATTTGAGGTAAAACAGGGAGTACTCGTCGGTAAGCCGGTAGCGCATCTCCTTTTTCTTTTTGCCGAAGGCGTAGTACCCGGTGATAAAACCCGAATGAGTCAGTTCCTCCAGGATACGCGAGGTGTTGCCGCCGTCGGCCAGCCCTGTCGCCGACAGGATATCCGTACGCGTAAGCCCCAGCCATGTTGCAGACAACGCCCGAACAACACGGACATGATTTTCGGCCTGTTCAAACAGTGCTGGATACAGCTGGAAAAACTCCTCGCGCAGCAGCCCTTGCGGGGAAAAACAAATTTGGTCAATGTTTTGTACTGCCGTTTTGCCCGCCTCCACCTCTTTCAGGTAATGTGGAATGCCGCCCATCGCCATGTAGAGTTGGATTAGCTGGTACCTATCGAGCCACACACCCCGGCTTTTGAGAAACTGTTCTGTTTCGAGTAGGGTGAAGGGTTGTAGGTGTACCCGCCGTGTGATGCGGTTGTGCAGGCCGCCTTTGTCGCGCACTACGTTCGCGATCATCCACGAAGCAGCCGAACCGCAGATGACGATGACGACATTGTTTTGTGATGCCCAACTGTTCCAAAACAAGCCGAATGCCCGCAAAAAATCGGAACGCCCCCCGGAAAGCCAGGGGAACTCGTCCAAAAAAACAACGGGCTTTCGTGCTTTGTCCAAGTTTTCCAGGTAGACGATCAGCATCTGGAACGCCTCTTGCCAATTATGCGGTGCTTTGACCGGCAGCAGTGGGCGGGCATGATAATTCAAACGGTCGGTAAAATGCTGCAACTGCTCCTCAAAGCGGCCGTTTTGGATGCCCGTGATCTCAAAGTCAATACTTTCGGAGTAGGTCGAGCGCACCAAAAATGTCTTGCCGACCCGACGGCGACCGATCACGGCTACCAATTCCGGCTCGTAGGACTGAAGGGCTTTTTGCAAAACAGCCTGTTCTTGTTGCCGCCCGACGAATTGTTGTTGCATGCTAATTTGGGCTTGTTTTGTTTAAAATTAGGCAGAAATAGAGATTCCGCCCAGACCAGAAAGCCAATCTTCGGCGGAATCTCATTTTTTTTGACACATTCCGCCGAAAAAATACCGAGCAAGGTGATTTTTTCGCCAACCCGCCGCACCTTTGGCAACGGGTCCGGCCACATTCCGCCGCTCACCCGCTCACCCGCTCACCCGCTCACTCCGCTCACCCGCTCACACCGCTCACACCGCTAACTATGCGCATTCTCATCCTCAATGGCCCAAACCTCAACCTGCTCGGCCAGCGCGAGCCGGAGGTTTACGGCAGCATGTCCTTCGACGATTTTTTTCACGAACTGAAAACCCGCTTTGGCGACATCCACCTGGAGTATTTCCAAAGCAACCACGAGGGCGCCCTATTGGACAAGCTCCACGAAGCGGGCCGCCAAGCCGATGGCATCGTGCTGAACGCCGGTGCTTATGCGCACACATCCATTGCGCTGGCCGATGCCGTGGCTGCCATTGGCGCGCCCACGGTGGAGGTACACATCAGCAATGTTTTTGCCCGCGAGGCGTACCGCCAACACTCCTGGTTATCGGCCAAGTGCGTGGGCTGTATTGTCGGTCTCGGGCTGGAAGGGTACGCGCTGGCGGTGGAGTATTTGGTGCGGCGGTTGGGCAGTGCAAATGCATGAAAACAGAACACCAAACCCGAAGAAGTTATAGAGTAGAAGATTACATGATTGCAGGTTTTAGAAGTACCCGTGCGTACACCCAAACCCTTGGTTTTTTGAACAGCCCGAACACTCGGAATTCATCATTTATCATTTATCATTCAGAAATGCTCGTACGGCGCTGAAGCTCACCGTTTGGTTGCAAAAATGTGCCTGGGCTGCTTCCGTTTCAGCTGCCGATGCGCCCAGGTAATTGAGGATATTCACGAGGTGCATGCGCATGTGCCCCTGCTGGATACCGGTGGTGACCAATGAGCGCACGGCGGCAAAGTTCTGGGCCAGCCCAACTGCCGCCACGATCATCATCAGTTCGCGGGCTGTGGGGTTGCCGAGCAATTCCAGCGCCTGTTTGGCCAGCGGGTGCAGGGCTGTCAGGCCGCCCACGGTGCCGATTGGCAGCGGCAACGTCAGCTCGAAACGGAGCAGCCCGTTTGCCTGACTGGCCCGGCTCAGGCTTCGGTACTGCCCGCTGCGGCAGGCGTAGGCGTGGCCGCAGGCTTCCACGGCGCGGAAGTCGTTGCCAGTAGCGAGCACCACGGCATCTATTCCGTTGAAAATTCCTTTGTTGTGCGTTACGGCCCGGTAGGGGTCAATCTCGGCGATGCGGACGGCTGTGCAAAAACGATCCACAGCGGCGCTGCCGGGCAAGCCTGCGTTGCGGGCGAGGTCTTCAAGTTCGCTTTCGGGGCATTCCACCCATGCCCTGACAAGGCAATCGGGCGTGTAGTTGGACAGGATGCACATGACCACCTCCACGTCGCGCTCGTTTTCAGCCACCTCGGGGTCGGTTTCCATGAAAATCTCCAACTGCTGGCCGAAGCGCTCCAGCACGGAGTTGATGAAATTGGCGCCCATGCTGTCGCAGGTCTCGAACGCGGCTCGGAGCTGGTAGTATTCCGGTTCCAGGTGGGTAAAATCGAGCAGTTCGATGTCCAGCAAGCCACCGCCGCGCCGCCGCATATTGGCCGTCAGGTCGTCGCATGAACGGGCGAGGTGGGTTTTGAGTGTGGGAAACAAGGTTTGCAAACGACCCGGGTTGCCGCCCCAACGGAAATGTACCTGGCCTAATTTGACCGTGCCCAGCACTTCGGCGCGAAAGCCGCCCCTGTCGAGCCAAAACTTGGCTGCGCTGGCTGCTGCTGCCACCACGCTGCTCTCCTCGATCACCATTGGCACGGCGTACGCTTGCCCGTTGATTAAAAAATTGGGTGCCACACTGAAGGGAAGCGTGAAGTTGCTGACAGCGTTTTCCGTAAACCCGTCAATGATACGCTGCTGTTCAGCGGGACGATGCCACACCTCCAGGTTTGATTCGGCTGTGCTCGGGTTTTCAAAAAAGTTGCTCGCCAGCCATTCGATCTTTTGACGCTTGCTCAGTTTGGAAAAACCGGATATCGTTTTTGCCATTGCGGGGGATTGTCGTGATTGTCTCGTTTCGGTGCCACCGGCCGCAAACTTCGTCAAAGTTGGCGTGGTGTGGCTCGTTTGGCTCTAAAACCTTGGAAATGGGCAGATGTTCAAGTTCCCTGTGTGCCCGATACAAAACCGATGCAACCCGCCTTTGGGGATACCCAACCATTTGATATTTTTTAAAACAAAAAATTAAAACAGTCGAGGTTTTGTGCAACACCTTTATGGGCCAACAGGCGCACGTATTTTGGCTTCGTCAATCCATTTGCAGGCTTTTTTAAAGATTTTTTTGCAAAAAAATTCATTCCAACGCCTTGTTTTTCAAACGAATCAGGTTAATTGCCCAGAAATGGTTTAAAAAAAAATATGTGATTGGGTATACAGACAAAAACATTTTGTTTATTTTTGCCCCACTTTCAATAAACAACGCAGCTTATGTCAACGGAAAAAGACAACAAACTCAAGACCCTTCAGGCGACGATAGACCGCCTTGACAAAACCTACGGCAAAGGCACGATCATGCGCCTGGGCGATAAACAAGCCGTGGAGGTGGAGGTGATCCCCTCCGGTTCGTTGGGCCTCGACATTGCATTGGGGTGCCACGGTTATCCCAAGGGCCGGATCATCGAAATTTACGGCCCGGAATCATCCGGTAAAACTACCCTGGCCATACATGCCGTGGCCGAGTGCCAGAAAAAAGGTGGCATCGCGGCCATCATTGATGCCGAGCACGCTTTCGACCGTTTTTATGCCGAGCAACTCGGCGTGAACGTCAATGACCTGCTCATCAGCCAGCCCGATAATGGCGAACAAGCGCTGGAAATCGCCGAAAACCTCATTCGTTCCGGTGCTGTGGACATCGTTGTTGTGGACTCCGTGGCCGCCCTTGTGCCCCGTTCCGAGATTGAGGGCGAAATGGGCGACTCCAAAATGGGCCTCCAGGCACGTTTGATGAGCCAAGCCATGCGCAAACTTACCGGCGCCATTGGCCGCACCGGTTGCTGCTGTATTTTCATCAATCAGTTGCGCGAAAAAATTGGTGTGATGTTCGGCAACCCGGAAACAACAACCGGTGGCAATGCACTCAAGTTTTACGCGTCCATCCGCCTCGATATCCGCAAGAGCGGGGCGGCTTTGAAGGACAAAGATGGCAATGTCGTGGGCAATCAGGTAAAGGTTAAAGTGGTTAAAAACAAACTGTCGCCGCCGTTCCGCGTCGCCGCATTTGACATTGTTTTCGGACAGGGTATTTCCAAGGTGGGCGAGATCATTGACCTCGGGTCTGACCTGGATATCATTCAAAAAAGCGGCGCATGGTACAGTTACGAGGGTGCCAAAATTGCCCAGGGTCGCGACGCCGCCAAACTGTTTCTGCAAGATAACCCGGAGATGGCTGCCGAGATCGAACAAAAGGTCAAGGAAAAAGTGGCAGCCGGAGCACCCGCCCGCTCAGCCAGCGCAACACCAGTGGTTGCGGGCGACAACGGCATGGAAGAAGACGAATTTTAAACACGCTCTAAATTTTTTCCAGTGCAGCACGGATCAGCCCTTGTCCAGCCTCCGACATAGGGACAAGCGGCAAGCGAACGTCGCGGGAACAAAGCCCCTGCAATTCCAACGCAGCTTTGATGCCAGCGGGATTGCCTTCTGTGAACAACAATCGGTACAGATCGAGCAACTTTAAATTCAGTTGCTGGGCGCGTGGCATATCAAAATGGAGCGCGGCACGCACCATATCGGTGAACGGGCGCGGTGTTGAGTTTGCAATGACTGACACCACGCCGTCGCCGCCGGAAGCGATGAGCGACAAGGTGATGAAATCGTCGCCACTAAGCACGAGAAAATCCTTGGGTTTACCCTGAATGATTTTGGTGATTTGGTAAATGTCGTCGCTGGCCTCCTTCACGCCAAGAAACTTGTCACTCGCGTGTGCGAGGCGCAAGGTTGTTTCGGCGCTCATGTTTGATGCTGTCCGGCTGGGCACGTTGTAGATAATGATCGGCTTGGGCGAGGTTTCGGCCATGGCCATGTAGTGCCGGAAAATGCCCTCCTGAGCAGGTTTGTTGTAGGCCGGGTTGCTGGCCAAAAGGGCATCTATGCCGTCGAAGTTGAAGCCCTGAATTTTGTGTACGAGTTCCGCCGTGTTGTTTCCACCGAACACGCCAGCCACAACAGGCAGCCTGCCGCCGTTGACCCGGATAGTAAAATCAAGGATTTGGCGCTGCTCGGCCTCGGATGTGGTAGCGGACTCGCCCGTGGTGCCGAGGCTCACGAGAAACTCCACGCCGCCGGCGATGACATGTTCGATGACTTTTTCAAGGCCGTCCCAGTCAATTCGATCTCCTTTGAACGGGGTGACTAAGGCCACGCCAGTGCCTCTAAAGCGCAGATGCAGACTCATGTTTGGAGGGTACGATTTTGGTTAGGTAAAGTTCGAGTTGGTCCATGAAAAACCGGATTCCCTTGTCTTCCGGTGTTTCCAGCACCATGTCGAAATCGTGTGGGGCAGAAGCCGCGGTTCCGATTTTCATGGCCGCCTTCGATGCTGCCGCTACCCACGCGAGTGGCGGGGCCTGTCGCCTGTTCAGGCACAAGAGCAGGTCAGGTTTATTAGCCAAAAACTTGTCTACAGCCTCGCTGACAATCTGGCCATTCCAGCGCAATTCCTTTTGAAAAAACTGTGGAAATTCTGTTTGGGCAAGCGGCTGCTTGTCGTCTACAAATCCGAGCAGGTACACGGTTTTTCGCTGTTTTTCCCCGAATGATTTGGCCAGCGCCAGCACGTCTTTTCGGTCTTTTTCGTCGGTAGCGTCAAACAGGATACCGATCGTGCGGGCGCTGTCGAGAGTATGGACCTTGCGTTGCCGGTTTTGGGCGGTCAAGGTTCGGCGGGTCAGCCTTTGCAACAAAAAACTGCGCAGTTTTTCCAGCATAGTTTGAGCGGTTTGGGTCGTCGTGTGAAACGCTTTTTTCGGGCGTTATTTCCCGGTCTGCCCGGGTTGCAAGCGGCGGTAGTGGCCCATGTTTCCGTATTTTTCGATACGGGTGGTTACGCGCTCGTCGGGGTCTAATTTGCTGAGGGCGGCCAGTTCGTTGAGGATGTGCTGCTTGAGCGTGGTAGCCATTTGATCCGGGGCATTGTGCGCCCCGCCGAGTGGTTCGCGAACGATACCGTCAATGAGGCCAAACTCAAGCATATTGTCGGCATCCAATTTGAGCGCTTCGGCCGCCTGCTCCTTGTAGTCCCACGAATGCCAGAGAATAGAGGAGCAGGATTCGGGCGAGATGACCGAGTACCACGTGTATTCGAGCATGAAAACGCGGTCGCCGAGGCCGATGCCCAATGCGCCGCCAGACGCACCCTCGCCGATAATGTAGCACAGGATAGGCACCCGCAGTTGGGCCATCTCAAAGAGGTTTCGGGCAATGGCTTCGGCCTGCCCGCGTTGCTCTGCTTCAAGACCAGGGTATGCCCCGGGTGTGTCTATCAGTGTGACAACCGGAAAGCCAAAGCGCTCGGCCAGTTTCATCAGGCGCAGGGCTTTGCGGTAACCTTCGGGGTTGGCCATGCCAAAATTGCGGTACTGCCGCATTTTGGTGTTAACGCCCTTTTGGTGCCCGATGACCATGATGGTTTGCCCGTCAAGGTTGGCCAGTCCGCTCACAATGGCATGGTCATCGCCGCCGCAGCGGTCGCCATGCAATTCGATGAACTTGTGGCACATCGTGTTTGCATAAAATAAGGTGTACGGGCGGTCGGGGTGTCGGGAGAGCTGCACTTTCTGCCAGCCAGTGAGGCTGGCGTATATATCCTGCCGTTTTTGCTGGATCTTGTTCTCCAACTCTCCAATCATTTCTGCCACATCCACCTCGCCTTTTTCGCCCACCTCCCGGAGTTTTTCCAATTGCTCATACAGGGCTTCGAGGGGTTTTTCAAAATCCATGAAGGTCATTGCCATGATACCGGATACGATGTGGTGATTGTCGGGTTCCGCTAAACGGAACAGATTGAGTTAGCCGCCGCTCAACTTGGCGGCACAAGGCAGGCAAAGGTACACTGGCTGAGAGAGAAAGTCTTTCTTCATATTTTTTTTTCACAACTCCTTGGACAAACAAAAGGTCTTCGCATATCTTTGCCCCGCTTTTAAAGGAAGCACGGTTTGGTAGTTCAGTTGGTTAGAATGCCGCCCTGTCACGGCGGAGGTCGCGGGTTCGAGTCCCGTCCAGACCGCAACCGTATCGCAAGCACTTGGAAACAGGTGCTTGCGTTTTTTTTAAATCAATCGAACAATGACTGCTTCTGTTCTTTACTCCGGCGACCTCCACTGCGAACTCACCCACTTGCTCTCCGGCGTTCGGATCAGCACCGACGCACCGCCCGACAACCAGGGCAAAGGCGAGGCGTTCTCGCCTACCGACCTGTGCGCCGTTTCATTGGCTTCTTGTGCGCTTACGACCATGGCCATTCGCATCCGCGAAAAAAACATCAATATTGATGGAGCCAGAGCCGAGGTCACCAAAGTTATGGCAAGCGATCCGAGGCGCATCGGCCGCATCGAAATCCGGTTGTTCATGCCGCAAAACGGTTATTCGGAAGCAGATAAAAAATTGCTGACGGCCATTGCCGATTCCTGCCCGGTGGCGTTGAGCCTGCACCCTGATTTGGTACAGGCCGTGGAATTTGTCTGGTAAAAAAAATAGAAACTGCGCTTCATCGCGCCAAAACCACACGTCGCTGGGCCACGGCACCGCCAGCGAAAAGCCGAATCAGGTAGGTGCCATCAGCAAAACGAGACAAGTCTAGTGTGTTGGAAATTCGTTCTGTGTAGCCGAATACCCGTGTTTCCAAAACTTGACCAGCCGCATTAACTACTTCCAACTTCACGTCCGCTGCAGTTTTTAAATCCACCGTCAGGATGGTTGTTCCGCTGGTCAGGTTGGGCAGGACATCAAACTTACGCACTTGCGCGGGGTCGCCGGTGCTGACGAGTTTGCCTACCACAACTACTAAGACAAAAGATCCTGTGCAGCCACTCCGGTCGGAAATGGTTACCGTGTAGGTGCTGCCAGCCAAATCGGCTAAGTCTTTGGCCATTGAACCGTTGCTCCACTGGTACAAGTACTGGGAGGCGTCGTTCAGGTAATCACCGGATCCGCCGTCAACTTGCAGGGAAATGGAGCCATTATTACCGGGAGGCAATATTTCCGGTAGCACCTGCGCAGCGGCGGATAGTGGATCAAGTGGTGGCAGGAGCACTATTTTACGCGATTGGCCCACAAAAAAACAGCCTCCTGTCGGGTTAACATTGTACACAAATGGCAATGCGTTTGGATTGATGCGCGTGCCGCCTCCAAGCACCACTGGAGTGAGGTAGTGGGTACCGTAAGGAACGAGCGTGTTGTCGTTTGGCAGATCGGGCGGGGCTATGAGAGGTGAAAACGGTGTGCTGAATATTCCCATGACAGAGCCTGGCCAAGTGCCTGCCGACAATGGGTTTTGGCTTATGCACCAAGCCAAGCCGTGTTCAACGCTCACGGTTGGCAGCACGAATGAAGCAGTGTCCAAAGTCAGGATATCTGACAGGTTTTCATTGGCGCACAAGAAACCGCTGTTACCCAGATCGAAGGATCCAACGGCACCCTCAGCGCAGGGCACTGCCGCTTGTTGGGCTATCTGGAGGCAAAACTCGCCGACGGCAGCCACACCCTGGCTTTCAAAACCATCTAGAAGGAGGTAATACTGCTGACCGGGAGTCGTTTCCAGTGTGATACCGGCCCGCCAATCGGGCATACCGAAAGTAAAAAGGTCGTCGTTGCAGGCTACTTCGGTCAGATCGGAGCAGTCGCTACCTTTAAAGGCAAGCATCTGGGTATCGCCCAGGTTGCCTTGGCTAGTGCCTATGTAGTTAGTAGCGTTGCAAGGCACTGTTTGGATGTCGTATGTGCCACCGTCTCCTACAAAACTGAACCACATCGTATTATTGAGGATGTCGGTGCCGCCAGGTCCGGCCTCGCCCCAGCAAGTTACCACCGGGTCATTGGCCGATACGGTTGCGGTGGTATTGTCAAACAACCCGGTGGTTTGCACGGAATCGGCCGGGTGACCAAAATAAGCCGTGATGTCCACAGCGGTTTCGCAGGAATCAGGATTGAACGGATTGATCGTGTACAGGCCGAGGTCGTCAACTTTCCAGTGGTACTCGTAGTTGCCAATCCAGCGGAAGCGCAGCCACACCTTAGGTTGGTTGTCAGCCTGGCTAATATCAAGGTCCACCCAACCGGTAAAAGGCAGATTGGCAGGCAGTGTATCGAACAGGGTTTGATAGGTGAAGTTGACACTATCGGTGCTAACGCCCAATTGAGCAATGGTGCCTGCGGGATTGAAGTAGATGTATTGTGTATAAAACCGAAACCGTACACCGGATTTTCCTGTACAGTCGGCCGGGCGATTTACATTGGTGAGCCACACGTCGTGCGGAGTTTGGCCGTTGGCATCCGAGTTGAAAAGAAAATAGCCGTTGTCGGCAGTAGGAGCTGCGAACGCGGGCAAATCGGGGTCTTGATTCCCGGCTGCGGGGTCGTCCGTCCACGTCCATAAGGAGGGGCCAGCATTGGTACCAGTGTGTTGCCAGTTGGATGTTGCGGTGCTTTCGTCTTCGAAGGCTTCTGTCCAGAAAGTCTGTGCTTTCGTGGCAGGCACTGCTGTGAGCGCTACAAAAAAGAAGCAGGCCAGGAATTTGGCAGGTACCGAAACTGTCATGGGCGATGGGTCAAAGTGCGTGTGAACAGGTGGTTGTGGGCGGCCCTACCAATTCATGTCGTCCTCTTCCTTAGGTTGCTTAGGTTCTTTAGGTTCCTTAGGTTCTTTAGGTTCTTTAGGGACGCTTTTTTTGCCAGCCTTAAACACCGAAGGCTGCTCGCTGGAAGGGGTATCATCATCATTTACTGGGGCATCGTCAGTGTCCGCAGGGTCGTCTGTGCGGTCCATATCGTCGGCTTCACGGTTTTGGGCTTCCCATTCGGCTTGACGGCGATCGAACTCCTCGTAGTCGAAGTCGGGCATCAGAGTGGTCTTTACATGATCTACCACCTCGTTTAGCGATGCCACGAAACGGTTGAAGTCTTCCTTATACAGGAAAATCTTGTGACGCTTATAGCCGACCCCATCCTCGCGGCGGGTGCTTTCAGTGATAGTAATGAAAAAATCTTCGCCCCGTGTTTTGCGCACATCCAGAAAATACGTGCGGCGTTTGCCAGCGCGGACACGTTTGGAAAACACGCTCTCCTCGTTGTCCCGGTCAAAGTCTCCTCCCCGGTCTCGGAATCCGCCGCTGCGGTCTCCTCCCCGGTCTCGGAATCCACCCTGGTCGCGGAATCCGCCGCTGCCGCGGTTGAAATCACTGCCGCGGTCGCGGTTGTCTCCTCGGTCACGAAATCCACCTCGGTCGCGGTTATCGCCGCCGCTACGGTTATCGCTACCGCTACGGTTGAAATCGCCGCTGCCTCTCCGCTTAAAATGCCCGTATTCCACTGTCTTGATGTTTGGTGAAAAAATGAAAAATATGAATTGGTGCGAGCAAAGGTAGATTTTCCAACTAAACAACCATATTTTTTTTACCGGGTGTTTCGGAGGGTTGTTCAAATGAGGATGTTGTTCAAAAATGCCGCCATCCTTGCGCCTGTAGCGGGTGCAAATTCCCCCCTTTCGTGTTCAGTTTGATACCGTCGGCGGCATGAAGTATTTCTCCGGCAATGTAGATGTCGGGCAAGAACCGCACCTTATCGGTGTCTTTGGGGTCAATGGTGAACAACAGTTCGTAGTCTTCGCCGCCGTTGAGTGCGCAGGTGACCGGATCAAGTTTGAACTGGAGCGCCATCAGTTGGGCTTCCGGGTGGATGGGTACGCCACTTTCCTCCAGCAGTGCACCCGTTCCGCTTTGTTTACAAATATGGAACAGCTCGGAGGCCAGGCCGTCGGAGATGTCAATCATGGAAGTGGGTACGAGGTTGTTTTGGCGGAACGCCTCGATCATGTCGCGCCGAGCCTCGGGTTTCAGAAACCGGCCTACGATGTATTTCTGTTCCTCCAGATTGGGCTGCACATCGGGGTGTTCGGCCCATATCCGTTTTTCGCGCTCCAGCAATTGCAGGCCGAGATAGGCCGCGCCGAGGTCGCCGGTGATGCAGATCAGGTCGCCGGGACGGGCACCGCTGCGGTAGGTCAGGCGGTTGCGCTCTCCCTGACCGATAGCCGTGATGCTGATGACCATACCACGGGGCGACGAGGTGGTGTCACCACCCACGAGGTCCACGCCGTAGGCTTCACATGCCGCCTGAATACCGGCGTACAAATCCTCGAGTGCCTCTACCGTGTATTTACTGGAAATAGCGATGGATACCGTAATCTGCTGGGGCACGGCGTTCATGGCATAGATGTCGGATAAGTTAACGACCACTGCCTTGTACCCGAGGTGCCGGAGCGGGGTGTAGGACAGATCGAAATGAATGCCCTCCACCAGCATATCGGTGCCGATGACGGTGCAAAAAGAGCCGTTGTCCAGCACAGCGGCATCGTCGCCTATACCTTTCACCGTGGATGGCTGGGTAATGGGAAAGGTTTTGGTCAGGTGTTCGATGAGGCCGAACTCGCCGAGGGTGTTTACGTCAGTCATGGCCGCAAATCTACTGGCTGCCACGCTTACATCCGGCTGTATTTTTTGTAGCAGTAGAGGAATGCCCCACCGATCAGGGCGAAAAGGACGTTGTACCCGCCCGCAAATACGGTAAAAGCACGATGCTAAGCGGCATGGCTCAAGGCCAAAGACGATAGGATCACCGAATAGATCAGGAAAAAATCGGAAATTTCATAGAAAAATTTACGTACGTTTAGTTGCTATTGACCGATGAAACGATCGGGCGTTCACCCCTGTCCGATTCGGGCGATCTCCGAAAACAGGAAATCCCGCAAGGGCAGGATGTGCAGGCCGTCATCGCGTTGGTAGTTGCGCCCATCGGGCGTTATAAGGTACTGGAAGTCCGGCTGGAGGTCTGTTTTGGTTTCAAAAAAACCCCTCGACGTGCCGCTTGATCCACTCAACTTGATTTCGATCAACGCTTTTTTGCCGTTTGGCGCCAACAGAAACAAATCAGCCTCTGCGCCTTTTTGGGTACGGTAAAAAAAATACTGCCACCGCAGGAATGTATGCCGTCGTATCTGTTCGATGACGTATCCCTCCCAAGAGGCCCCCGCGAGAACATGGCGATGCAGCGCCTCGCTTGACCCGATATTGGCCAACCGGTGGAGGATACCGGTATCGCGGAGGTATAATTTGGGCGATTTGACGAGCCGTTTTGTAGTGTTTTGAAAGTATGGCTGGAGCCGATCAATCAAAAAAGCGCCTTCGAGGATGTCTAAATAGTTTTTTACCGTCGGCTGAGAAATGCCTAGCGTTCTGGACAAATCGGAAATGTTCAACAAGTTGCTGTGTACAGTTGTGAGCACGAAAATCAAGCGGGATAAGGCTGCGGGAGCAAGTTCGTAGCCCAGCAGGCGAACGTCCCGCTCGATAAATGTCCTGAGCAAATTTTCCAACCAGCGGCCACAAACCTCGTCTGTTGGCGCAAGTAACGCATCTGGAAAGCCCCCGCGAAACCAGTGGGTCTCCTGCGAAATTTCGGCGGGCATTTCCAACAGGGAAAAAGGCGTCAGTTCCGTGTAGGCGATTCGCCCAGCCAGCGATTCGGAAGAATGCCTTAACAACCACGGCGAAGCAGAACCGAGCAATATAAAACGAGCGGGTTCCCGGCGCTGGTCAACGAGCGCCCGCAATAAAGCAAACAGGTGCGGGGCACGTTGTACCTCGTCAATGATGATGCACTTGTCCATGTGTTGCTGGAAAAACCGTGTTGGCTGTTCCAAAAGCCGGGCATCGTCCTCCAGCTCCAAGTCCAAGTAGATGGATTCTTTGCCAAGCAATGGCTGCAAGGCTTTTGCCAAGGTAGTCTTGCCCACTTGCCGAGGCCCTACTATGCCCAAAACCGGGAAGTATTGCGCATCTTCCAGAATCTGCTTGACTGCTGCTCGCTTAATCATAAATCAAATTTAAGGTTGCAAATTTAAAACTTAACTTTTAATTTTCAACTTTAAATCTCCAACAAGCTTCCCGAAAAATCGCTTTCACCATCAAAACCTCAAAAGCACCAACCGCAGTTTGTTCCGAAACTCCGATGGCACGAGGCATTCGTTGGCATTGAGTTGTATCGCGTCACGGAAGCGCAGGCGCAGGCCCTGTCCGAAAGTATTCAGCACGCTGTTTCGGTCGAAATCGCCGGTCGGGGCCACGAGGTACTCGCTACAGGTGTTTTCGTACTTGATCTCGTCGTTAAACAAAAAGCGCAGCATACTCGGTGCCAGCAGGACGCAATAGGACGAGAACGTGGCATCGTCGTCCTGCGAGTACTGTTTTTTATGCAAAACACTGGTCCACAGCGGCACACCGTCGGGGTTGATGGACACGAGCAGGAGGTCGTCGTAGAAAAAATCCATGACAAGGCGCATTCCGTCGCGCCAAAAGCCGCGTCCGGTGGCGGTGCCGCGCTGGATTTCGTGAAACAGTTCGGCCACGATGAGTGCACCGCCGTCCTGACGAAGGATTACCTGCTGGATATTGGTGTAGTCAATGCCCCGCGTGTCGTCCTCCACGTCGCGTTGGCGCAGGATGGATACGATTTTGTCCGTGAATGCTTCGTGGTGGATCACTGGTTCGCTGCCGTTTTTCGGCAGTTTCAGGTAAAAAACCCCGTTGGCGCGTTCGCGATTTTTTTCGGAAAAAAAACCGGCTCCCACCAGGTCGCCACTCATGTTATCGTACACAAACTTGGCATCTACCGTTAAAAAACCGGGCACTTGCAGGCGTGTCGTCCGGTCAACTCCGTTGCGTATCTGGAAAACCTGAAACTCGTGGCTTTCGAGGCGGTTGCGGCGGTTATTCAGTTCGGTCACAACAAAAAAACTGCCGTCGTTGCCCAGTACGGTGGAACGGACGTTGGTGTCATGGAACACATCGTCCAGAGGCACCACCTTGTCCCATAGTACCTGCATACTGTCCAATCGGAAACAAACGGTTTCCATTCGGGAGCGCTCCGAGGTGTTTATGGCCACAAAGCAGGTGTGGTCTTCACTCTCTACTACGTCAATAGAAGGCGGCGAAAACAGGCGCTCGCTGTACTGTTTGACGGTAGCGCTGTCAATCAGTTTGGCGCCCGGGTCGTATTTGTGAACGCGCAAGGTGGTGATGCCGCGGCGGCGGTGTTTGTACACCACGGAAAAGTCGTTTTTGCCGCCGATGACAGCCAGAATCTGCACGCCATTTTTTTCGATGTCGTCCAGCGTACGGTTCCACGACAGGCGCATGGAGTTGTCAAAGGCTTGTACCTCGAACTCGTCGTATTTGTCGCGGAAAAGCAAAACCCGGTCTTTCAACCGGCCGATGAGCTCGTAGCCGTAGTCGTTTCGCAGGGTGATTGGTTCGGACACGAGGTAATTGCCCTGGCCGAAAGTCGGTGCGACAAAAGCAATTGCTACAAAAAAAAGAAAAAACAGGCTGCGCTGGATGCGCGTGCGGTCAAGTCGTACAATTTTCATGCTCGTGCGCTGGGTTAATTTTTCCCAAAAATCAGAATTTTTTTCAAAATAACTATGCCCTTCTCGCTGTGCTTGTAACCCACTACCAAGAGCGTGCAAAGGCCAATAATGACTCAACCCGTGCATCCACCGCTATACTGGCTAACGCTTTCGCTTCCTCTTCTTTGCCCGCTATCAACACCGTTTTCATACCCAGCGCTTGGCCGAACTGCATATCGGATAACGAATCACCCACCATCCACGCCGTTTCAAACTCGATTTCGGGGAAGTCCGTACGGGCCTGCAAGGCCATGCCTGTGGCGGGTTTTCGGCATCCGCAGCCGGTATAGGGCCGGTGTGGGCAGTGGTAAACGCGGTCAATTCGCCCGCCCGCTCGACGAATGCCTGCGAGCATTTTCCGGTGTACGGCAGCCAGATCGGTTCTGGTCATCAAGCCTTTGCCGATACCCGCCTGGTTGGTCACCACGACGATGCGCCCGAATTGCCCGGCCAGTATTTTCACGGCCTCCAAAACGCCCGGCAGGAATACGAAATCTGCAGGCGTGCGAGCGTACTCGCCCGCTATCCGACGGTTGATTACACCGTCGCGGTCCAAAAAAAGTGTGGGTTTTCGGTTCATGTTTCCGCCTGTCGGGTTTCAAAAATCGGTGCCGAGGGCGATGTGCAAAACAGGGTCTTGTACCACGCGGGTTTCGATACCCCAGCCATAATCGAGCCGCACGAACATACCAAAAATTGGTGCCCGTACGCCCACGCCGTACCCTGCTACAAGTGGATCCCGGAAGTAGTTTACTTTTACTGTAATCGTCGGTGGTTCGGGTGGCAGGGGGTAGTATTTGTACACAGTGTTCAGCGGGTTGTTTCCGTCGTAGGGGCTATTGCCCTGCCAGGCAGTCCCGATGTCGAAGAAACCGATGATCTGGAAATTGCGCCAGAAGTTGCCGAGCACGGGTTTTTTTGTGAGGTACTTGAAAATTGGGACGCGCAATTCGCTGTTGACCAGTGCATACGAGCTGCCGTTGCGGATGTTTTGCTTGAAACCCCGCAGGTTGGCCGCGAGGGTCTGGTAGGCGAAATTGCCTGTTTGCGGCACAGGGATGTTGTCGTTGAACGTAGGGAAGAGCCAGTTTTCTACGCCGCCGAGGAAGTACAAGATGCGCTCAGAGCCAAAGGTAGTGGCGGCCGCCAGTCGAACAGCGACGATGGAGTGCCGGAGCACGGGCTGGTAATGCCGGGCATCCAGACCCAATACGGTCATGAAACCGGAGTTGAAACGCAGGCTCCAGGTCGGCTCGGTATTGAACTCGAAACGCTTTACAGCCTCCACAAACACCTTGGCACGCGAGCCGGTACGCAAGTTCATATCTACATCCACCGTGTTGTCGTACACGGCGCTCAGGCGTAGCGATGCACGTTGCTCAGCGTACTCCGGCGTTTCGAGCGTCGCGCGGTTGGTGGTCAATGTGATGGCGCGGTCTTGTCGGATAGTGCCCATGGCCCGCAGGCTGAAGTACGGATCGAACGGATAACGCAGCTCCACCTGGCCAAGAAACGTGTTTGTTCTGATCTGTGTCAGTCGCGAAATGCCGCCGGTCGGCGCATCTTCGATGGAGTTGACCACCGTTTTCCGGTACAGGGCAAAGCGCTTGTCGAGGCGTCGTTTTTTGTTGTCAAACCAAAGGTAGTACTCCGCGCCATTAAATGTGGTAGGCAGGCGAAAGCCCGCCTCGATCACATAATCTTCCAGTAAGTCCTTGAAATTTGCTTTAAGTAAAACACCCGGTGGCGGCGTGCCAAACCCGACGGGCGTGCCGGCATAGCTATCCAATCCCTCGAAAAGCAGGTTATTGTCAATGGTGGTGGAAATAAAATCGGTGCGGAAGCGGGTGCGGTACGGCACGATGCGCGACGGTTGAAAACGCTGTACGCTGCTGGGGCGTGCGGCAAGGCTTGGGCGCTCAAAGGCTTTTTCGCGCAACGGCAGGGGTTGCATGGTTTCGGCTGCACTTGGGTCGGGATTGGCAGGAGGTTGGTTCGGAGGAGGGGTGGTTCCTGAAACGGGCGGGCCGGGTTCCCGCAAATGCTCTGGAACCTGGAACAGCCAGCCGGGATTAGTCACGAGCGCTGAATCTACGGGCCGGGCGTGCCAAACGGCAGTGCTTAGCGTATCGTCTTTTACGGCGGGTTGAGGCACCACCACGGGCTGGTCGGCTGCTGGCCGGTCAGGAAGGGTGAGGCCCAATGCCCGCAGGGAAAGTTCACGATGGCGAGTTGTCCAGGCGGGTACTCTCGAGTCCGGCTGTGCCGGGTGCACGAAAATTTGCACCTTGCGGTTATGGGGTACCAGTTCGGCTACCTTTCGGGCACGCGGCGCTGCGTGCAGGGTCAGAATATTGCGGTCGTAGTTGGTCTGGTTGTAACTGATCGGGCGTTTTTTAGGCACAGGGTAGGTGCGGATACTGTCTATAGCGGCGCTGTCCACGTTCAGTAGCACGGTGTCCAGCGGAGCCAGGTAGTACAGGGCGCGTACCGGCGGCCATTCGCCTGTTTGTTTCGTGTTCAGCGCCTTTATTTCGGTGCCGTCCTTGAGGTAAATAACATCCTGGTAGTAGGCGGTGTAGGTTTCCAGGTAACCGGCATGGCGGTTGAACAGCCCGCTCTCGTCGCTCAAAAAGGCGAAGTGGGTGCTGTCCAAGCCGACCGGCGTGCGCTCATCGGCGTGTGGTGTGTTGGTCAGCCGGAGGAGTTCGTTGGAGCGGTTATCGAGATCGAAGAAAAAAACGTCGAACTGGCCCAAGGGCAAAACGGTGTCCAGCCGCAGGGGCGCAAGCGTATCGGTGAGGCGGTTGCTGGAGAACAGGATGCCCTTGCGCCCGTCGAGCACAGCAACGCTGGCATCAAGGTCGTCCCAAAAATCCTGGGTGAGCCGCTCGGTATTCCGATTGGCAGTGTTGTACAAAAACAAGTCGGTGTAGCCCTTGGAGCATGCCGAGAACACGAGCGAGACGGGGTTGGCGTAGTCCATACTATACACCCGCTGGTATTCGGGCGAGAGCATATCCGATTCCTTTTTCAGGGTTTCATAGTCGATATGAACGACTTGGGGTGCGTCGCGGCGTTCGGTTAGCACGGTCAGTCGCTGATTGTCGGGATGCCAGGCCAACAGGGGATAGTTGAGGTCGATAGCCTGTTGGGCGTTGCGCACACCGCCGCGTAACAGGCGCTTACGTTTGCCAGTCTGGAGGTCTTGCGACCACACCTTCCAGCGGCCGATGTCGTTGGTGACCCAAGCGATGCGCTTGCCATCGGGACTGATTTTGATCTGGGTGAAAGCCGGGTTTCGCTTTTGTTTGACCTTGACCTCAGCGGTTGCTTCGGGGCGGCGGGTGCCTTGTTCCTCGTCGCGGTAGCGCTGGCGGAAATATTTCATCAGGGCATCGGTGGTGCGCCGGTAGCCGCCGCCGAGCACATACAGAAAACCGGCATCCATGCTGCGGTTAATGCGGGTGAGGTAAATCAGGTTGCTGATTGTGCCTTTTCCGAAGTGCATGGCGATATAGTACCAAAAGGCGTGACCAGCAAGGCGCGGGTAGTCGCGGGCGATTTTGTCGAACGTATCGTACTGGCCCGAAAGAAACAGATCGCGCAATTGGTTGTCAGCCTCGGTATTCCACTCCTCGCCACAGTAGGAGGTGAGGCCGAAGGTGTACCAGCCGGGCAGGTTGAGCAGCACAGCGTTCTGTACGATTTCCTGCAGGTTGGCCCCGAAGAGCATGGAGTTGAGCAGCACGCCAGCCGTGCCCTCGCGAATCTGGGCCTGCAGGTGGCGGTGATCGCCGTCGAAGTACACGAACACCTTGTTGCCCAGCACCTTGGTCTCACCCGCGTGGAACTGGAAGAGCTCGTCCTCTCCGATATTGCTCTGTTTGAGGTCCGTCAAGTCGCTGAACACGAGCAGTTCGATCTTTTCCGACATCTGGTGCTCCAGCATCTGCTGCACGAGGGCATAATCCATTTCGGCCATTTGCAGGGCGGACTGAGCGATGTTTCGCGCGTCGCCATACCAATAGGTGTCGAAGTTTTGGGTTTCGTAGTGCATCCACTCGTCGAACTGCCGGTGGAACTGCACGCGGTTTTTCCCGAATGAGGTCTGGGAGGTTGTTTGTGAAAAAACAACTGCAGGGGCTGCGCCCAAAAACAGGGCGCACAGGCCGCCCAACAGGTACGGGCTCAGGAAAATCAGTCGTATGTTCATCCGCATGGGCAAGTGTGCTTGGGTGCAGCCCAAAAGTGGGGCATTTTAGCAATACCCACAACGCCGCACTTGGCAAAATGCCAATTGACCACAAAGTTTTTCTGAAACCACGACGAGAAGTCCCGGCAAGACCGTTTTTTTGCGCAACAACACCACCTCTTGTCATGTCGTCAAAGCAACAACCCATTATTGTCATCGAACGCACCTGGTCGGACCAAATGCTGGAGGGCCTTGCCTTAGCCGGCCTGCTCGCGCTGCTCATCCTGCCTGCCATGTACTACAGCAGCCTGCCCGACACTATCCCGCACCATTTCAACGGCCGCGGCGAGGCCGACGGCTTTGGCTCAAAATCCTATATCTGGGCCTTGCCAGGCATTGGTTTGGCGATGTACTTTTTTTTGACCTACATCGGCCGCGGCCCGCACCGGCTCAATTACATGGTCAAGATCACCGAGCAAAACGCCGAAACGCAATACCGCATGGCTATGCGGCTGACCCGCTATGTTAAGGTCATGGTCATAATCCTGTTCCTGTACATCACATGGGCTGTCATCCAAGGTGCTGAATCGGGCAAAGCCGCGCTCAATCCTTGGTTAATGTTCGCCGTGCTGGGTACGAACATAGGTTTGATCGGCTGGTACATGACGGCCTCCGCACGAAATAAGTAGTGAAAAAACAGCCCGCGAGGCACACAGATGCAAAATCAAACCCTGCTTGTTTTCATCGCCCTGTACTTGCTTGGCACACTGGCCATAGGTTGGTGGGCATCACGGCGCGTGAAAACGACCGCCGACTTTGTGGTAGCGGGCAAAAACCTGCCCATGATTGTGGCTGCGTGTGCCTTGTTTGCCACGTGGTTTGGGTCGGAAACGGTGCTCGGTGCCTCGTCGGAGTTTATCGAAAAAGGCGTCCTTGGGGTCATCGAAGACCCGTTCGGGGCGGCGCTGTGCCTGTTCCTGTCGGGCATGCTCATCGCCCGCCCGCTGTACAAGATGAACCTGTTCACCTTCAGCGATTTTTTCCGCATACGCTACAACCGGACCACGGAGGTGGTATCGGCGGTGTTCATGGTGCCGTCGTATTTCAGTTGGATCGCGGCGCAATTGATCGCGCTGGCCATCATCCTGCAGGCGGTTTGCGGATTGGACAAAACGTACGGCGTGCTCATCTGCACCGGCCTGGTGCTGGCCTACACGTATATCGGCGGCATGTGGTCGGTCACCATTACGGACTTTGTGCAAACCATCGTCATCATCATTGGCCTGACAGTGCTGGCCGTTGATCTAGTCCTGCAGGTAGGTGGGTTCGGGAAAATGGTGGAGGCTGCTCCGCCCGATTTTTTTCAATTTTTCCCGAAGTCCGAGCCGATCCATTGGGTTCACTGGTTTGCCGCATGGATGACTATCGGCTTGGGCAGCATCCCGCAGCAAGACGTGTTTCAGCGGGTGATGGCCGCCCGCAGCGAGCGCAGCGCCGTGAACGCCTGCTACACCTCGTCGGTCATGTACCTGAGCGTGGCTGCGCTGCCGCTTGTGATCGGTTTTTGCGGCCGCATGCTGTATCCCGAACTGCTCGAAGGCGGTGATACCCAAATGATGATCCCGCAGATGGTGCTCCAACACAGCGGTTTGGGCATTCAAATCCTGTTTTTTGGCGCATTACTTTCCGCCATTCTGAGCACCTGCTCGGGGGCCATGCTTGCACCCGCAACGGTTATCGGCGAAAACCTCGTGAAACCGCTCTTTCGCACCGTGACTGATGCTCAACTGCTGCGGATCATGCGCTACTCGGTGGTCGGCGTGGCTGTGGTGACAGGCGGTATGGCCCTCTCGCGCAATAATATCTACGAATTAGTGGGCGAATCCTCGGCCTTTAGCCTCGTTTCGTTGTTTACCCCCCTGATCGCCGGTCTGTACTGGAAACGCTCCACGGCCCTAGGGGCCATTGCCGCAATGATTGCCGGTATAGTGGTGTGGTTTGCAGCACTGCTCTGGACAGGATCGGTGCCCCAACCCGAAGAAGGCACAGCGCCCACATCCATCCAGACCTGGGCACAGGTGCCGGCGATGCTGTACGGGCTGGCGGCAAGTATTCTGGCCATGCTGATCGGCTCATTTTTCACCAAACCCCGGCAACCCTCCAACCAATAACCCGCAAAATGGACAAGCAACAATCTCTGAAACTCGTATTGGAAATCCTTTGGTGGGCCTTGACCGCCGTAGTAGTCTGGGCCGTTTTGTACCCCATCCACAAGGCCATGCATGTGTGGCCGTACCAGGGCTGGAACATCATTTTTGTGGTGGTGGTCATAACGTTCACCCGCTATATTTTTTTGTTAAAACATACCTTTCTCGCTCGTATGCAGGAGGTGAAAGTGGGCCTCATCCTCATCATGTTTCCGCTCACGTTCAAGTTAATTGAGGGCCTGAACGAATTCATGGTGTTTATCGAAGAAAAAACCTGGGACCCGCTCACCGGGCACCTGCCTCTGGCCGACAAAACAGCCATCGAGGATTATATCTGGTCGGAAATGCTGTTTTTTGGTGCGGGCAGCTTCATCGCCGCCCCGGTGTTTGCTGGCCGATTGATGATGTCCATTTGGCGGACGCGGAACCGCGGGACAGTGTGAGGGGGCGCACGGTTTTCTGACGAAGAGGGCAAGTATACCCGGCGGTAAATGGTTTGCGAAAACGCTCGATTGCATTCACCGGGCTTGCACTATTCACCGGGTGACTACAGTCACCCGGTGAATAACCGGCGAAGCTCGCTGTACCACAAAATACCACATTTGCTTATCAGGCAAATGTGGTACAAAACAACAAAGTAGAGCTAGGCCGTTGTCGAAA
>JBJXEZ010000254.1:0-8158 GCA_046153695.1 Saprospiraceae bacterium | reverse complement strand
ACGAGGTCGGTGAATGCGCTGACCCAAATTGGCCCGAGAGCGGCACCGGCTTCTGCGCCGCCGTTCACGAAGTGGCTGTAGTCGTTGGTGCGTACGGCATAGCCTCCGTAGGCGAACCAGTAAAACTTGCCGAAACCCATACCCACACTGAGTGTTGGTTGTATGGTGAGGGCTTCAAAACCCGTGCGCAGCCCGGCGGTAGGCTGGCCCGCGCCAGCAGGCAGGTCCACGCGCAGTGTGCCCGCGAGAGCGACCGGCCCTCCGGTCAGGATCTGGTGCCGAATAGCGAGACTGGCGTTGCCGAGGCCGGAAATAGTGCCGGTATCCACCTGCGCGAACGAGAGCATTTGGTTCGGGTTGTCGGCACCGCGCTTGTTGAACCGGTACGGCAGTGACACTACTGCCGTGGTGCGGGCAGTGATGCCGTATTCGCCGTAAAACTGGACCGCGCTTTCCGACACCAGGCGAACCATCTCAATATCCTCGCCGTCCTTTCCAAACAGTGCACCGTAGGTCGGTATCGTTTGGAAACTCAATTGGGCGTAAATACCCGCTTTGCTCCGCGCCCAAGGGCTTTGGGCGGAAAGGAAAACCGGGGCAATGGCAAGAAGGCCAAGGAGCAGCGTGTGTTTCATGATTTGAGTAACTTTTTGATTGACAATTACAGCCAGAATCGGGTAGACGTATGCCGTCTGACAGTTTTTCAAAAAACGGGAAACGGTTATTTGAACTCGCCTGAAATGGTCTGCTTGAGCACGCGCAGGTACGTTTTTTCGTCAATGAGCAAACGCACTACGTTGCCGTCAATTTTGACGACTTTGCCGACGATGCCGGCGGTGGTGACCACTTCCATGCCTTCGCGCAGGCTGTCAATGAATTTTTGCTGATCCTTTTGCCGCTTTACTTGCGGGCGGATGAGGAAAAAATAAAAAACTACGAGAATCAGCAGGGGGAACAACAGGCCCATGAGCGAACTGCCGCCGCCAGCTGAGGGGGCTTGAAACAAAATGATTTGCAACATGTGTAGAATGTGCTAATTAGATAAATGTGCTAATGTGCTAATGCGGGTGTCGTTTGGGGTGCCGCGCAAAAGTAAGATTTTTCTTCTCGGTGAAGACAACTGGTTAACCGAAGAAACCATGTAGAACTTTTTGTGGAATATGGAGCTCCGCCGGTACAACCCCACCCCCAGCCCCTCCCCCCCGGGGGAGGGGAGTCCATCGCGGGTAGCAATACAGTCTCAACAAGTTGGAAAGCCAAAGTACCTGGGGCTAATTTTTGCACTTTTTGAGGGCAAGCCCCCCTCCCCCCCGGGGGAGGGGCTGGGGGTGGGGTTGCCACGCGCAGGCAGCACCATTTAACTCCCTTAAGCATGAAGATCAGGCTCCCCACCGATCCGAGCAACACGCTGAAAAATCGAACGTACCCGCTCACCCCCGCTCACCCTCGCTTTTTGTCCGAAACACACGAACGCACAGCAAATCGCCATACCTTCGCGCCCGGCCCGAAAAACATGTAATCGTTTTTTTTAAATGACTCAACTCCACAGCATGGTTGGCAACCTGACACAGAACGGCGCCAAACTGAAGCGCATTTTTATAGAACCCACGCTCCCCGACGGCCTTGCACCGCTGCGCGAACTGGCCCACAACCTCTGGTGGTCGTGGAACGGCGATGCAGTCGAGCTGTTCCGCTCCATTGACCCCAAGCAGTTTGAAGCGCTGAACTTCAATCCCCTGGCCCTGCTCGACGAATTGAGCATCGAAAAAGCCCAGGAGCTCTTGGCCAGTACGGATTTTATGGCCCGCATGAAACAGGTTTTTCGAGAATTCAACGACTACATCGAAAAATCGCCCACCAAGACGCACCCGCAAACGGCCTATTTCTGCATGGAATATGGCCTGCACCAAAGCGTACGCCTGTACTCCGGCGGCCTCGGCATTTTAGCGGGCGATTACCTCAAGGAGGTCAGCGACCGCAACGTAAACCTCGTGGCGATGGGCCTGCTGTACCGCTACGGTTATTTCCAGCAGTCCATTTCCCTGCACGGCGAGCAGATACACCAGCTGGAAGCGGCCAAGTTTACGCAATTGCCGTTGCAGCCGGTGCGCAATGCCCATGGTGAGTGGATCAAAATCCACGTCAACTTCGGCGGACGCACGGTGTGGGCCAAAGTGTGGCTGCTGCAAGTGGGCCGCGTGCCGCTGTACCTGCTGGACACGGACATTGACGACAATATCTGGGAAGACCGCTCCATCACCCACCAACTGTACGGCGGCGACAACGAGAACCGCCTGCGGCAGGAAATCCTGCTCGGCATCGGTGGTGTGCGGGCACTGAAGGCTATGCACCTCGAACCGGACCTGTACCACCTCAACGAGGGCCACGCCGCCTTCCTCGGCCTGGAACGCCTGCGCAATTATTTGAAAACAAAACAATTGCCCTACGAACAGGCGCTCGAGATCGTGCGTGCAACGCAGTTGTTCACCACCCATACACCCGTGCCGGCAGGCCACGACACGTTTTCAGAGTCGCTCCTGCGCGAGTACCTGTTCGAGTACACCTACGCACTCGACCTGTCGTGGGAGCAGTTTGTGGGCTTTGGCCGAATCAGGGCCGACGACGCAGCCGAGCCGTTTTCCATGAGCCACCTGGCGCTGCACACGTCTGTGGAGGCCAACGGTGTGAGCCGCCTGCACGGCGCGGTGAGCCAAAAAATGTTCAACAACCTGTACCCGGAATACAACCACGCCGAGTCGCACGTCGGCTACGTCACCAACGGGGTGCATTTCCCGACCTGGATAGCGCCCGAATGGCTGGCCCTGTACAGCAAAACATTCGGAAAGGGATTCCAGGAAGACCAGACGAACCGCAAGTTTTGGTCAAAAATAAACTCGGTGCCCGATGAGCAGATCATGGACATCCGCCGGACCCTGAAAAAACGCCTGCTCGACTGGGTGCGCCGCAGCCTGCACGAAGACCTCATGCGCCGGGGCGAAAACCCGCGCAGCATTTTCGAGATCACCAACGCCATCCGCGACAATGCGCTGGTCATCGGCTTTGCCCGCCGATTTGCAACCTACAAACGCGCCACGTTGCTGTTTTCCAACGAAAAACGGCTGGCCGAACTCGTCAACAATGCCGACCGGCCCGTGCTCTTCCTGTTTGCCGGCAAGGCCCACCCCGCCGACAAGGGCGGGCAGGAGTTCATCCGATTCATTTACAACACCACCAAAAATCCCGACTTCAAGGGCAAGGTCATTTTCCTCGAAAACTACGGCATGGAAATGGCCAAACTGCTCGTGCAGGGCGTGGACATCTGGCTCAATACACCCACCCGGCCCAAAGAGGCCAGCGGCACCAGCGGCATGAAAGCCGTGCTGAACGGCGTGATGAACTTCTCCGTGCTGGACGGCTGGTGGTGCGAGGGCTACCGTCCCGGCGCAGGCTGGGCTTTGCCGGAACACGACACCTACGCCGACCCGGCCCTGCAAAACGAACTCGATGCCGAAACGCTGTACAATACCCTCGAGAGCGACATCGTGCCCACCTACTACGACCAAAATGAGGCCGGTATCAGCGAACGCTGGGTACGCCACATCAAAAATACCATCGCCGACATAGCGCCCGATTTTGTGATGAAACGTATGCTCGACGATTACCAGACGCGCTTTTACGACCGGCTATGGACGCGGAGCCAGCGGCTCAAAAAGAACCAGTTCCACGCCCTGAAAGAACTGACAGACTGGAAAAACCGCGTGCGCCGCGCCTGGGACGCTATCGAACTGACCGACCTTCAAGCCCCCGATACCTTCAACCGCTCACTGACCCTGGGCGCCGAATTCGAGGCCAGCGCTACGCTGCACCTGCAAACACTGAGCTCCTCCGATGTGGGCCTGGAAGTCGTTTTCTTCCGCCGCCATTCCGAGACCGATCTCGAGCTCATCAGCACGCACGAAATGGAACTCGACCACCAAAAAGGCGCCCTGGCGACCTATTCCTGCGCCATAACCCCGCAAACCGCGGGCGTATTCGAGTACGGGTTCCGGGTGTTCCCCAAGCACCCGTTGCTGGCACACCGGCAGGATTTTGGGCTGGTGCGGTGGTTGTGAGTTCGTTTGTCCGGCTGAAACCCGTTCGTCCGTGTTCCTCGGGAACGCGGACGAACTGGGTGACGAATCGCCTACTTTTGCAAAAAAATTCAGACACAACCATGGTACGATTACTGGCCCTCGCCGCCCTTTTCCTGCTGGCCCGCCCGGCGTTTTTACAAACCACCATTTCCGAAACCAACCTGCGCGAGCACGTGACCTACTTGGCCTCCGACAAACTGAAAGGTCGCGGCACGGCCACCAAGGAAGAGCGCAAGGCCGCCAAGTACCTCGCTAAGGCGTTCAAAAAGGCGGGCCTCCAGCCCAAGGGCAACGACGGCGGTTGGTACCACGAGTTTTCGTTCAAAAAACCCTCGGACCCGCACGGCAACACCGCCGCCGATGCGCCCATGCTCGGCAGCCGAAACGTGGCTGCTTACCTCGACAACGGTGCCCCGTACACCATCGTCATCGGTGCCCATTACGACCACCTGGGCCTTGGACACGACCGCAACTCGCTGGAAGCCAACTCGGAAGGTCAAATTCACAACGGTGCCGACGACAACGCCTCCGGCACCTCGGGCGTGCTCGAACTGGCCCGCTATTTTGCCCAAAACGGCGTACGCGAGCAGCACAACTTCCTTTTCCTCTGTTTTTCCGGCGAAGAACTGGGCCTCGTCGGCTCCAAAAAATATGTGGAAACCCCGACCATTGATCTGGCTACGGTCAGTTTTATGATCAACATGGACATGATCGGTCGCCTCAACGACGAAAAGCGCCTCGTAGTGGGCGGCGTGGGCACGGCCCCCAACTTCGTGCCGCTCATCAACAGCCTGACCGCCGACATCGGCATCAAACAGGACAGCGCCGGGATTGGCCCCAGCGACCACACCTCGTTCTACCTCAAAAATATACCGGTCCTGTTCTTTTTCACCGGCCAGCATTCGGATTACCACAAGCCCTCCGACGATACCGAAAAAGTCAACTTCGCGGGCCAGCGTGCCATCCTGGAGTACGCCGTGCGCCTCGTCGAGGCCCTGGACAAGGAGCCGAAATTAGTGTTTCAGGAAACCAAGTCCAAGCCCGAAGACACCCCGCGCTTCAAGGTCACCCTCGGTATCATGCCCGACTACACCTACGACGGCGACGGCGTGCATGTGGACGGCGTGACCGACGGCCGCCCCGCCGCCAAGGCCGGCATCCTGCGCGGCGACCGCATCGTGCGCCTCGGCGATACCGACGTACACGACGTGCGTGGCTACATGCAGGCGCTGTCGAAGTTCCAAAAAGGGGAAACCACCAAGGTAAAAGTGCTGCGCGGAAACGAGGCGAAGGAGCTGGAAGTGACGTTTTAAAAAAACGGACTACCCGTAATAAGGTAATGGTCTGATTCTTGATACCTTCGCGCCAGTTTTCGGCGCAGTCTGCCGTTGGCAAAAAAAAGTTTTGGATTTAATCCGGTTCTCGTAACCAATTGCTGGCCATTCGACTAATGCCCGCGTAAACAAAGTGTCGCCTGTGAACATGAAAAGTCTCTTGCCTACACTGCTCCGATCAGGAGTAAGGCCAGCGCTTCTGCGTTTGCATGCGACGCATGTATTGATTTCCCTTCTTTTCCCAGACCGTTTCCTTTCAGTGCCGGTGTTGAACCGTGTACCCTTCACTTGTCATGTGTAATGAGCCAAACCCTGCTTGGTTATGAAAAATAGTTTACGAAATTTGAATGTCCGTTGGAGCGCTTGCGCGCAACTTGTTGACCATGCTGCGGCTTGGGTGCCGCGTTGGGCCGTATTGGTGGCGGTGGTCGTGATGCTTGGAGGGGGGAGTGCGTGGGGGCAGACGACCTATTACTCCCAAACAAGCGGATCTCCAACTACCCTTGCAAACTGGAACACCAATAGGGCAGGAGGTGGTTCAACACCAGCAAACTTTACAGCAGGAAGTATTTTTGTTATTCAAGGTTCAGGTAACGGCGGCACGACCCCACACACGATGACCACAACTGGGACTTGGACGGTGTCCGGGACCAACGCCCAAATTCAAATCGAAAATGGCGCTGCTTTGAATGTGGCAAACACTACGACGACACAAAGGCTTAACATCTTGTCAGGGGGTACTGCAACCGTGACCGGTGGTGTTACTTTAACGGTAAACAATGGAGCTACCGGCTTTGATTTATCGGTGGCAGGTACGTTATCGTTGAGCAATGCTTCGGCTGCCTTTGCCTATGGAGCCAGCGCAACGGGGGAGTTTACAAGCGGAGGCAAATTTGTGCTGAACAGAAATGGCGGGGGTGGCGGAACAATTCCTACCGCCACATGGGATGCCAATTCTACTGTAGAAATTACAGGTATGACGACTACTTACCCAGGCGGCATGGGCCAGACGTTTGGGAATGTGACGTTTAGTAGTACCCTGACTGGTGACATCACCATGAGTTCCAATCTCACTTGTGCAGGAAACCTGACCATTTCCAATAGTTCAACAAATGATCTTCGCTTAACAGATGATAATACTGACAGAACCATAACTGTTTCCGGAAATTTCAGCCAAACTTCTGGCGATTTTGTTTTGGTGAACAACAATGGTGATGGAACACTCAGTGTGACCGGGAACTTCAACATGTCCGGAGGAACACTCAATATGAAAACCAACAACGGAGCGGCGGCGATTAATGTCAGCAGTGATTTCACCAAAAGCGGCGGCACTTTTAATCAACGCGGCAACACTACATCCACTTCATCTGTCACCGTTGGAGGGGATTTTAGTCTTACTACCGCTGGGACTTATGATATGTCTAGTGTTGGGGCGATTGGCACGTTGGATGTTGCCGGTGATTTTTCTGTAACTTCAGGAGCAACTTTGACTGAATCATCGGGTGGCAGTGGCTCCGTCAACTTCGAGGGCTCTACTACTCAAAACTACACCTCCGGTGGCACCGTCTCCAATACGATCAACTTTACCGTCAACTCCGGAGCCTACCTGCAAATGGCTGCAGCAGGAACACAAGTAACCGGCAGCGGTACATTCACCTTGTTATCCGGTGCCACGCTCGGTATTCGGGCTACGGACGGCATTGCTTCGAGTGGCGCAGCGGGGAACATCCGGGTGACGGGCACCCGCACCTTCAGCACCGATGCCAACTACATCTACAACGGAACAGCGGCTCAAGGCACCGGTACCGGCTTGCCAGCAACGGTCAACAACCTCACCTTCGACAATACTGGAGGTGCTGTGACACTAAACTCGGCTCGCACGATAACGAATGCTTTTTCTATCACGACGGGGTCGGTAGCGAATCTTGGCACCTTTACCCACACTGCCGGAACCCTTGTTTTGGGCAGCGTACAAAAGGCAACAGGCTCATGGGGGCATTCTAACTCCCCATCCACCTTTGATGACGATACTTTTTTTGCCAATGCCACAGGGATTGTAAATGTTTCCAATACATCCACTTATGCTTCGAGTACTACCATTACCGTACCTACTGGCGTAAGCTCCATTACCGTTAAAGCCTGGGGCGGCGGCGGCGGCGGCGGGCAACGAGATGATGGTGGCGGCGGCGGTACCGAAAGCGGCGGCGGCGGCGGCGGCGGCGGCTTTGGAGGCGGCACGATTAGTGTATCGGCCGGCACCACTATTACGATTACGGTTGGAACTGGTGGAGCAGGAGGGCCAACGACTAACGACGATGGTACCGATGGCAACAATTCAGTTGTGTCACACGCTTCGGGATCAATTACAGCAAATGGCGGAACAGGCGGCGATGGAAACGGTAGTAGTGCTGGTGGAAATGGTGGCGGTGCTTCATTTACCGGTACGGTTTCGAGCCAATTAGCATTTTCTGGTGGTGACGGCGGTGACGGAGACAACAATGAAGGTGGCGGCGGCGGCGGCGGCGCAGGCGACGCAGCAAACGGCTCCAATGGAGAAAATGGAACAGACCCCGAACCTATTGATGGTGGAGCAGGCGGAACCACTGACGGCGGGGCTGGTGGCTCTGGCGGTAATGACGGCGCTGGTGGTAATGGCTCTGCTTACGGCGGCGGCGGCGGCGGTTCTGGCGA